>CAZOBX010000079.1:0-22145 GCA_964578045.1 uncultured Kangiella sp.
GTTCTAGGTTCTAGGTTCTAGGTTCTAGGTTCTAGGTTCTAGGTTCTAGGTTCGCAATGATTTTGCTTCGGCTAATTTTGAAATCAAGGTTTATCCGTGGAGCTAGTTCATTTTCTAGTAACCAGCACCTTTTTTTGTAGCTTTATAAAGAGTATCAATATGGCTGTATCAGTTTTTGATTTATTCACCGTCGGCATCGGACCTTCCAGCTCCCATACCGTTGGCCCTATGCGCGCCGCAAAAATGTTTGTCACTAAAGTGTTATCACCAGATAACCAACCGACTCGAATTAAAACTGAACTATTTGGTTCACTCGGGCATACTGGAAAAGGACACAGCAGCGATGTTGCGATTTTATTAGGACTTGAAGGCCACCAACCTGATGAAATTGATACCGACAGCATCCCCGAAAAATTACAACATATACGCAATCATTCTCAGCTAAATCTGAATGGTCTATTACCAATTAACTTTGATGAAAAAAAGGACATTGTGTTTCATAGACGCCAGACTTTGCCCGGTCATGCTAATGGCATGAAATTTACTGCTTACGATTCAAATGAAAATATTCTTTTAGAAAAAATCTACTATTCGGTCGGCGGCGGTTTTGTAATCGGAGAAAATGCTAAAGAAAAACCGATCACTCAAATGCACTTAAAACTACCTTTTGATTTTCAAACCGGCGATCAACTTTTAGCCATGGCTAAAGACTCTGGTCTTTGCATCAGTAGCATGATGCTGGAAAACGAAAAAATCTGGCGAGGCGTTAATGAAATCGAGCAAGGGCTCGATCATATCTGGAAAACAATGAACGACTGCATAGAAAAAGGAACTCGGTCCGAAGGCGTCTTAAAAGGTGGTTTGAAACTTCGTCGTAGGGCCCCTTCTCTTTATCGCAAGCTAAAAAATCGAACGACTAATAATGATCCACTTTGTGCGATGGATTGGGTCAATTTGTGGGCTCTGTCTGTTAACGAAGAAAACGCCGCAGGTGGTCGAATCGTAACGGCCCCAACCAACGGTGCTGCGGGCATTATTCCAGCAGTGCTCAAATATTACATTAGTTATTACGCGCCCAAAGACAAAGAAAACATTCGCCGTTTTCTACTTGCTTCTGCAGCAGTTGGTATTTTATACAAATTAAACGCATCTATTTCTGGCGCAGAAGTCGGCTGCCAGGGTGAAGTTGGAGTGGCATGCTCGATGGCTGCCGCGGGTCTTACCGAAGCTTTAGGCGGTAATCCGTTACAAGTCGAATGCGCGGCAGAGATTGGCATGGAACACAACCTGGGCTTAACCTGTGATCCTGTTGGCGGACTGGTGCAGGTTCCCTGTATCGAACGTAATGCTATGGGAGCAATAAAAGCCATTAATGCATCAAGACTTGCATTACAAGGTGACGGTGAGCATAAAGTTTCGCTGGATAAAGTAATAAAAACCATGCGAGAAACTGGACGAGATATGATGACTAAATATAAAGAAACTTCTCGTGGGGGGTTGGCGGTTAATATTATTGAATGTTAAAGAAAGGTTCGGGCTTCAAAAAAACTTATTCGGCCAGGTGCCTATTGCAATCGCAGAGTCAATCAATCTAGAATTCTATAGGAATGTCTAACGTAAACCCTGTCTCATTTTGCCAACTCAATTCGGCATTCATTTGAGCATAAAAACCTTTGGCTTTAGCCAGGCCAATATCTTTTTTTCCAGTCAGTTTTCGACTGGAATAAAAAGGATTAAATAATTGATTAACATCTTGCTCTGATAACAGATGCCCTTCTCGTTTTATCGTGATGGTGACAAGATTTCTAGCCTGACTGACAATACAATTAAATTGTAGATGTTTGTCTTTTGTTTCCGAACAGACAAAATCGACTAAATCGAGTAAACATTCCTCAAACCAATTTGAATCGGTTTTTATTTTGATATTTTCAAGCGCTTTTAGAACTGATTCGTCTATGAGGCCTGGTTGTTTTTCACCAACAGATTGAATAATTTTAGCTAACGGGTAAACCTGCATCGGTACCTGCAATCTGCCTAGAGAGGCTAAAATAGTTTTACCAAAATGAACCGCATCAATACCAGATTCTAACGAGCGATTAAGCCTTTCTTGCACTTCACTATTTTCGTTTTCCAGTAAAGCGAGTTCTGAATAACCCATTATTCCGGCTAGATAATTATTATAGGAATGTACAATCAATCCCAGCAGGTCATCATTACTCAAGATATTTTTATTGTTATTCATCGTCCGCTCCTTAATCAAACTAATTAACCCCAGCTCGGGTTAAAAAAAGCCATCCAGTGCAACTATTTTAGCGGCTCTTTTCGTTAAACGCGCTATTAATAGCCAGCTATTAATACGCGCCTTCGCCTCAATAGCCACTAAAATAGTTGCACTGGCCTGAATTTAACAAGGATATTTGGTTTTAGATACAGTGATTTACAATTATCCTGTTAATAATTAAGAATTTTCTGGCTTCCCTTAACCCGAGTTAGGGTTAATCAAAAAAGGCGCTATTAAAGCGCCTTTCAATCATAAGTTTATGAGATGAAAAATTCTACCTATGGTCATTGAAGTCAAAACTATTTAATTACAACCACATCAGCTTTAACTTCATGCAAAACACTTTTTGCAGTGTTCCCTAATAGTCTTCCTCTCAAGCTGACCCGAGTTTTAGTCCCCATCACCACTACATCAGAATCGATTTTATCTGCGATCCTTAAAACTTCTTTTGCCGGCTTGCCCGAAACCAGGTGTAATGTGTGCTTATTAAGCCCACCATCCTTAATCAGTTTAGCGATGATTGGATCGATTGATTCTTTCATTTTCTTTTCATAGGCTTCACCATCAAAAAAATCAAATCCCACTAGTGATGAAGGCAACGCAATCGAATAACAGGCATGAACTTCACTATTTGTTGCTTTAGCTATCTGGAAAGAATAGCGTAAAATTTCTTCATTCAATTTCAACGAATCTTCTTTGCTAGACGATAAATCAAGTGCAGCCAAGATTTTTCCGCCTTTTTTCCAAGGTTTATCACCCACGATCATTACTGGATCCGGGCAATGACGCATTAATTGCCAGTCAGACGGAACGTGAGTAGTTGATTCTGAACGATGCCCAGTTTTAAAAATCAAGTCGAAGGACTTCTGGCCACATCTTGCGGTCACCCAACGTTCAAAAGAACGTTCCCATACCACGTCGGGATTAACTCTTACACCCGCCAAATCAATACCTTCTAAAAAACTCTCCATTTGAGCTAACTTGTCATCAATAAACTTATGATGAACTTTTCGTTTTTCGCTTTGGCTAAGAATTTCTGAACTATCCACACCCGGGGCGTGAACAAAACCAACAAACTCGATTTTTGCACCAGTATTCTTGGCCATTTCTAACGCATGCATGAACGCAGGATTGTTATTTCCGTTTTGGTCTGCAATTACAAGTAGTTCTCTCATTTTTTATCTCCGATGAGGTCTGATAAGGTCTTGATAGACGCATTTTAGCAACAATTTATAAACAAGGCATGACAATAATGAACAGTCCATATTGGACATCCAGTATATGGGGGCGCAATAGCTGAAAACAAGCTGTTATCTCTAGAAGTTATGGCCAATTTAGTCACAACCAAACGAAAGTTTATGACTAGCGTTGCAGCTCCACTCTCTGCCAGCAGGATAGTATTACCAAGCCAAATAAAGTAACCTCAACTCCGGATAAGAGCAACCATCCAGCATCAGTATTTTAGCGACTCTCCGCGTTAAGTTTGCTTTCAATAGCTCGCTATTAACGCACAAACTTGCCTTGATAGTCGCCAAAATACTGATACTGGCAGATGAGCCTTTATTTAATCTGATGCTTTAAGGGATTACTGGCTACTCTTATCCGGAGTTGAGGTTAAGTAAATAAAAATGGAATATAAGACCGAAGAGATTTGAGGATAAAAAAATTGGTCGGAATGAGAGGATTTGAACCTCCGACCACTTGTACCCCGAACAAGTGCGCTACCAGGCTGCGCCACATTCCGACATGGTGTTTTACATTCAAGTTTGAATTAACAGGTTAATCCAACACCGGAGCGGAATATTACCTGAAATACGTGAGTTTGCAATAGAAAGCAAAGAAAAAATAGTTATTCACCACGGAGGCACGGAATAACGGAGAAATAACAAGTATAAAGTCACACCTTCCGCTTGAAATTATAGATGAAATCGAAGACCGAACAGTAGAGCCTCTCGAATAGTTTATGCTGAGAGGCAGTTACCAGGTTATGTTATTTAAAGAAAATTACAAAAATAGATTAATGAGTAAGTATTCTAAGAACACTCTCTAAATCGCTGATAATGGCTTTGATTGCCGCTGGATCTGGATTACTTGCATCGGATTCCAGTTGCTGTCTTGCGCCACCAATGGTAAACCCCTGGTCATAAAGCAGCTCGCGGATTTCGCGGATCACCATCACATCATCTCGTTGGTAATATCTGCGATTGCCACGACGTTTGACCGGGCTTAGCTGAGGAAACTCTTGTTCCCAATATCGTAGAACATGTGGTTTTACCAAACACAGCTCACTCACCTCACCAATGGTGAAATAGCGTTTGTCCGGGATCGGCATTAATTCGTTATTATTACTTGCTTCCAGCATATGCTTCTACTCTTGCCTTTAATTTTTGTCCGGGTCTAAAAGTTACTACGCGTCGAGCGCAGATTGGGATTTCTTCGCCGGTTTTAGGATTACGTCCGGGACGCTGCTTTTTATCACGCAAATCAAAATTACCAAAACCGGATAATTTTACTTGCTTATTATTTGCCAGAGAATTTCGGATCTCTTCGTAAAAGCCCTCTACCATTTCTTTGGCTTCTCTTTTGTTCAAACCTAAGTCGTCGAACAATCTTTCTGCCATTTCTGCTTTAGTCAACGCCATATTTTATTCCTCTAAATTTAGTCCTTTATACAAGCCTTAGTCCCTCAGTACAGCTCCTAGCTTATCGGCTAGTGCGGAAATTACTCGATCGATGGTCTTTGTTATCTCAGCATCCTTAAACGTTCTATCGGTGCGTTGGAGCTCTATGCCAATGGCAACACTCTTAAAACCATCCTGTATTCCCTTGCCACGATAAATATCAAATATCACTACACTATTTAGCCAATTTTTTGCTGTTTGTCCAATTAAATCAACTATTTGCGAAGAAGTCACGTTTTCTTTTACTAAAATGGCCAGATCTCGACGAATGGATGGGAATTTCGACAAAGGGCTAAACTTAGGAATTTTGCGCTGGGTAACCCGCTTTAACTCAAGTTCAAACAGGTAAACAGGCTCATCGATGTCAAACGCTCTTTGGGTTTCAGGGTGAATTTTTCCCATAAAACCACAGATTTTGCCATTTCTGGTTATTTCAGCAGTTTGACCCGGGTGTAGTCCGTCTCGCTGCGACGCAACAAACTTAAATTGCCCATCAGCTGCAGTTAACTTAAATATAGCCTCTAAATCGCCTTTTAAATCAAAGAAATCCAGTTTTTCGTCATCGGCTTCCCAGCTCTCAGAATTTCTTCTGCCACTGATTACTCCTGCAATAACTGGCGTCTGAACCAAACCATTTTCACTTTGTACAAACTTTAATCCAGTTTCGAAGAATCGAATGTGATCATGTTGGCGTTTTTGATTATATTCAACTGCCTTCAGTAGCCCTGGCCAAAGTGATGTCCTCATTACCGCTAAATCGGCTGATATAGGATTCAGCAATGGTAAAGCTTTTAGTTTTGGGTCGATTAATTGTTGCGAATGCTCATCGACAAACGAATAGGTAATGGCTTCTTGATAGCCTCTATCTGCAAGCAAATGGCCGAGTTGTGACTTTACCAGCCGATTTTCCTGTCGGCGGATCATCGATAACTCAGCTACCGGTTTACGACTCGGTATATTGTTGTAACCATAAACTCTGACTAATTCTTCAATCAAATCGGCTTCAATAGAAATATCAAATCGACAGCTCGGGATTTGAACTAACCAACCATCTTCTTGGTCAGTCAATTGCATGCCTAATCGACCTAAAATATCAGTCACTTGCGTATCTGACATGCAAATTCCTAATAGACGTTCAATACGAACACGACGCAATTTTACCTGACGCGGTTTAGGGAAATATTCTTGGTCAATTTTATCTACAATTGGTCCGGCTTGACCACCGACGATTTCCAATAACAACTCCGTTGCTCTTTCAATGGTTTGCGCGCAAAGATTATAATCAACACCTCGCTCAAAGCGATGAGATGCATCGGTGTGCAGACCATAACTTCTGGCTTTCCCGGCAATTTGAATGGGATCCCAATGGGCTGCTTCTAACACAATTTCAGTCGTGTCCGAATTTATGCCAGAGAATTTTCCGCCCATTATACCTGCCATTGATAATGCTTTTTCTTGATCGGCTACAACTAACGTATCGGTTTTTAGATCGATAGAACTATCATCCAATAAAATTAGTTTTTCGTTTTCGTTGGCATAACGCACTTCAATTGCACCTGAAACATTGTTGCGATCAAATGCGTGCATTGGATGACCTAGTTCAAGCATCACATAATTAGTCACATCCACCACCGGATCGATTGAACGAATATCTGAACCAGCCAGACGTGCTTTCATCCAATCTGGCGTTTCGGCGTTAATGTTAATTCCGGTCATAACCCGAGCAGTAAATCTAGAGTTCGCTTTGCCTGCTTTTAGATGTACCTCGACTTTATCTTCAATGGTTGCAGCAATCACTTTTATATCTACAGGGTTAACTTTTGTTTGAGTTAAAACACCGACTTCGGTAGCGATGCCTTTTACCCCTAAACAATCTCCACGGTTGGGGGTTAAATCAATATCGATGGCAACGTCTTTTAATCCTAAATGATCCACAAATTGTTGACCGATTGTAGCGCCTTCGGCTAGTTCAATAATGCCGTCGTGGTCATCTGATAGTTGTAATTCTTTACCAGAACATAACATACCAAAAGATGCTACGCCGCGAAGTTTAGCTTTTTTAATTTTGAAATCCCCGGGTAAAATGCAGCCGATGATAGCCACCGCTACTTTTATACCTTCACGGGCATTTGGTGCGCCACAGATAATTTGCAGCGTTTCTTCAGCGCCTACATCTACCTTACACACCTGCAATTTATCCGCTTCAGGATGTTGTTCTGCCTTAACTATTTTGCCTACCAGAATACCCGCAAGCTCGGCGCCCATCACTTGGGTACCGTCCACTTCGAGTCCAGCCATGGTGAGAGTAGCTACCAATTCATCGGTCGAGATGTTGGGATTTACCCAGGTTCTTAGCCAATTTTCACTAATTTTCATTATTTATTTTCCAGATAATCTTTTCTATATTTAACTCTTAAAACAAAAAACACTAATCACTAATCACTACAGAGGACACAGAGAAATAACCAAGATTGTTCCAAGATAGGAAACACCAAAACCATAACAAACCTCTTTTAGTATTTTTTCTGTTGACCTATCGATTAATCTTCTTTCTCTGTGCCTCTGTGGTGAATTTTTCTTTTGATTTTATATCTCGTTTTCTAATTAAATTGTTTTAGGAAACGTAAATCGTTTTCAAAAAACAATCTTAAATCATTCACACCGTAGCGCAGCATGGTCATTCTTTCCACACCCATTCCGAATGCATATCCTGTATATTCTTCGCTGTCGTAACCAACGGATTCCAACACATTAGGGTGAACCATTCCAGAACCCAAAATTTCTAACCATCCGGTATTGCTACAAACCCGGCAGCCTTTGCCTGAACACATCACACATTCAATATCGACTTCTGCAGAAGGCTCAGTGAACGGAAAATAAGAAGGCCTAAAACGGACTTTTAATTTGTCGTTTTCAAAAAAGTGTTTTAGGAATTCATCTAACACGCCTTTTAAATCGGCAAAGGAAGTTGTTTTATCAACCAGTAGTCCTTCTACCTGATGGAACATTGGAGTATGGGTTAAATCTGAATCACAACGATAAACCCTTCCTGGCGCAATAATGCGTAGCGGTGGTTGTACTTTTTCCATGGTGCGAATTTGTACCGGTGAAGTATGCGTACGCAACAGCGTGCCATCACCAAAATAAAAAGTATCGTGCATTGCTCTGGCAGGATGATGGCCAGGAATATTGAGCGCTTCGAAGTTGTGATAATCATCTTCAACCTCGGGGCCTTCCTCAACAGCAAAACCAATCTGAGAAAAATATTCGACAATTCTTTCTAAGGTGCGGTTAACCGGATGAATTCCGCCTAATTGACTATTGCGTCCAGCAAGGGTCACATCGATCGACTCATTGGCAAGTTGATCGGCGATTGCAGCGCTTTCGAATTCATTTTTGCATTCATCAAGCTTTGCTTGAATCGCTTGCTTAGCTTTGTTGATCGCTGCACCTTGCTTCGGTCTTTCTTTTGCTGGTAATTTTCCTAAAGACTTTAGCTGTGCAGTTAGCTCACCCTTTTTACCGAGAAATTCGATTTTTACCTGTTCTAGCTGCTGGATATCATTTGCGCTTTCAACCGCAGACAATCCTCTGGCTAATAATTTATCAACTGTGTTTGACATTAAATAGTTCCAAAATAAATTTTACTAAATGATTGCTCATTTTTATCCTCCCCCTTTGCGAAGGGGATTCCCTCAAGGGACCTACTTTTGGTGAGGGGGATTTGGCAGAGTTTAGCGTTTGTAATAAAGTTTATTTTTAACCCCGACCTTTTTTAAATCTCCCCTAGCCCCTCTTCACAAAGAGGAGGACCGAACTAGGATACATAAAAAAAGGGAAGGACACATGCCCTTCCCTTTCAATTACTTTTTTGTTGGCTAACTTAACAAATTGTTAGAGTAAGCTTCAAATCAGTAGAGTCTTAAGCGAGAGCAGCTTTTGCTTTTTCAACGATAGCCGCAAAAGCAACTTTATCGAAAACAGCAATATCAGCTAAAATCTTACGATCGATAGCGATAGATGCTTTCTTAAGACCGTTAATAAATTTGCTATATGACAAACCACTAACACGTGCTTCAGCGTTGATACGTTGGATCCAGATCGCTCTGAATTGACGCTTACGTTGACGACGGTCACGGTAGGCATATTGGCCAGCTTTAGTGACTGCTTGCGCGGCGACGCGATAAACACGACTACGAGCTCCGTAATAACCTTTTGCTGCTTTTAATACTTTTTTGTGACGCTTATGAGCGGTAACACCGCGTTTTACTCTAGGCATTTCAAATCACTCCCATTCTTATACGTAAGGAAGCTGGCGATCCAGCTGTGGAACATCGCAAGCCGCAACCATTTGCATATCACGCAAATGACGCTTTCGCTTAGAACTCTTCTTAGTAAGAATGTGGCGACGATGCGATTGCGCATGTTTGAAACCACCTTTACCAGTACGTTTGAAACGCTTTGCAGCGCCGCTGTCTGTTTTTATCTTTGGCATTGCTTGTTTACTCCAATTGTCATCTGTAGGTCGTAATTTGAACTTTGATCAATTTTTTGAACTTGGATAAATCCTGAAAGTTCAATCAATAATCGTTCTTTACCGTTAATTACCTAACAGTGCTTTAATAAAAGAGAATTTTGATAAACTTCATGGAAGTCCAACAAGACTCTCTCACCAACTAGTCTTCGGGTTGCCAAAAACCTTGTGACTAGCTTTTTTGATGCGCGATTAACGCTTCAAAATCTTTTCTGTCTCATTTTGTTGAAAGAGATTCCCGCGTCGAACCCCCTCGCAATGACACTAAACATGTAACTATTCAGGTTGCTAAGAAAAATTGTTAGTGCAAGGCAAAAAATACGATTTTACTAGTGTAAATGAGTATTTTTTAACGCCGCAATAGCGATTTTTATTAGTAAGCTGAATCGTTACAGCTACTTTTTCTTTTTAGGTGCTATGACCATCGTCATTTGTCTGCCTTCCTGTTTAGGGAAGGCTTCAACATCACCAAATTCTTCTAAATCTTTTTGAACTCGTTTCATCAAGTCCATACCTAATTCACGATGGGCCATTTCTCGCCCTCTAAAACGAACCGTAATTTTGGTTTTGTCACCTTCTTGCAAGAACTCCGTCAATTTGCGTAACTTAATGTTGTAATCGCCGATATCCGTTCCTGGTCTAAACTTAATCTCTTTAATATGAACAACCGTCTGCTTTTTCTTGGCGGCAGCCTTAGCTTTCTTTGCCTCGAAAACGTACTTGCCGTAATCCATTATTTTACAGACCGGCGGCTCCGCACCTGGTGAAATCTCAACCAGATCCAGAGTAACTGCTACTGCAGCGTCTATCGCCTCTTTAATTGTAACGACCCCTTTAGATTCACCATCTTGATCAATCAATCGAACTTGGGGAGCTTCAATTTCCTCATTAATGTTGGCTCGTTGTACCTTAGCCGCCATTTTTGGCTTTGCTCTTTTAATGTTTTTATTCCTCTTTGTTAAAAAACAAATCCTAGCTTCTAGTCTTTTCCCTAGGACCTAGTACCTTTATTCTTTCCTAGCCAACTTCTTAATATCCGCTTTTAACATCTCAGAAAAAGCGTCTATTGTCATACTACCTAAGTCCTTTCCTGCTCTTGATCTGACCGAAACTGTTTCAGTTTCTACTTCGCGGTCACCTACCACCAAAAGATATGGAACTCGTTGTAATGTGTGCTGACGAATTTTAAAGCCGATTTTCTCGTTTCTCAAGTCCGAATTCACTCTAAAGCCTTGAGATTTCAATATTTTTGCATTTTTTTGAACAAAATCACTTTGTTTGTCAGTTATATTCATTATTGCCACCTGTTTTGGCGCTAACCAAGGTGGAAATTTGCCGGCGTATTCTTCAATCAAAATGCCAATAAATCGCTCTAATGAACCCAGTATCGCTCGATGGATCATGACAGGTGTTTGTTTGCTGCCATCTTCGGCAATATATTCAGCACCTAAACGACCGGGCATTGAAAAGTCTAGTTGAACTGTGCCACATTGCCAAACTCTATCTAAACAATCTCGCAAAGAAAACTCGATTTTTGGCCCATAGAACGCGCCTTCACCGGGTAATACTTCAAAATCGATGTTTTTGGACTTAAGTGCCGCTTCTAATGCCGCTTCGGACTGGTCCCAGGTTGCATCGGAGCCAACTCGCTTTTCAGGGCGAGTGGATAATTTAATTTCGAGATTCTCAAAACCAAAATCCGCATAAACATTATAGATGGTATCGATTAAATGACAGACTTCCTGTTGCACTTGCTCTTCGGTACAAAATACATGAGCATCATCCTGAGTAAAGCCTCTCACTCGCATTAGTCCGTGCAAAGCGCCGGATGGCTCATTTCGGTGGCAGGAACCAAATTCGGCCATACGCAAAGGTAAATCGCGATAAGATTTAAGTCCCTGATTAAAAATTTGAATATGGCCAGGACAGTTCATCGGTTTAATCACGTAAACTCTGTTTTCAGATTCAGTCGAAAACATACCGTCGTGGTACTTATCCCAATGACCGGACTTTTCCCAAAGGCTTCTATCCATGATTTGCGGTGTTTTTACTTCCTGGTAGTCAGTATTGCTGGTCACTACTCGAATATATCGCTCGAGCTCCTTAAAAATGCTCCAACCATCGTGATGCCAAAACACCATTCCCGGTGCGTCTTCTTGAAAGTGGAACAATTCCAATTGTTTGCCAATTTTACGATGATCGCGTTTTTCAGCTTCTTCCAGTCGAAATAGGTATTTCTTAAGGTCCTTTTTGTTAGTCCAACAGGTTCCGTAGATCCGCTGTAGCATTTCATTATTCGAATCACCACGCCAATAGGCACCGGCCAATTTCATCAATTTAAAGGCTTTGATCTTACCAGTACTCGGCACGTGAGGCCCTCGACACAAATCAATAAAATCCCCTTGACGGTACAAACTAATTTCTTCACCGGCTGGAATGCTCTCAATAATCTCCGCTTTATACTCTTCGCCCATGTTCTTAAAGAATTCAATCGCTTCTTCACGGATCATGGTGCTTCGTTCAATCGGCAAATCCTGTTTAGCGATTTCCGCCATTTTAGCTTCAATTGCGGTCAGATCATCGGGTGTAAATGGTCTGGAGAAAGCAAAATCGTAATAATACCCGTTATCAATTACCGGTCCAATAGTCACCTGTGCTTTAGGAAAGAGTGCTTGAGTTGCCTGAGCCAATAAGTGGGCGCAAGAATGACGAATCACATCAAGCCCTTCTACATCACGCTCGGTGATCAGGGAAAGCTCGACATGATCTGAAATGATATAACTGGTATCAACCAATTCACCATCCACACGGCCAGCCAGAGCCGCTTTTGCGAGTCCGGGCCCAATATCGGCGGCGACTTGAAAAACAGTCACGTCGTGGTTAAATTCTCTTTTACTACCGTCAGGTAGAGTAATAACAGGCATGCCTTAAACCAACCTCAATAAAGCAAGAAAAGCACCTCAAAGGTGCTTTTCTACTGGGATACAACCCAAAATTGTTGTCATTTTCATGAGTGCGCGCATTTTAACCAATAAGTGTTTAAAAATCAAAGAATAAAAAATCATTTAAACTACGGCTAGCTCGGAACTATCTTTAACCTTGGCTCGTTAAATAAAAATTTTTATTCCCCCCTTTTTGCGATGGGGGAAATTTTACCTATTTCTTGAGGAATTGGCTAATATCTTGTGCTTCCCAATGGGGGAAGTGTTTTCGAACTAATTGATTAAATTCAATTTCAAACTCAGAAATATCTGTCGGCATTGCATCGTCTTCGTCAATGCTAAAAGAACGCTTAATCATGCCTGCTGCAACCGTTATGTTAGAAAGTCGATCAATAACAATAAAAGCACCTGTTTGTCGATTATCTTTGTAACTGTCAAACGCGACCTGTTGGGTCAAACGAACCTTGCAAGGCCCTATCTCATTGAGCTCCAGATGAGTGGCATCCATTAGATGCAAACTATTTATATCAACTCGATGAAGGACTTCTACAATGCTACCGGAGGCATATTTACCGGCAAATTTAAAGTCATATTGTTTATTTGGCATCAGTGCATCTTCTGACATCCAGACTATGTCTGCCTCGAAGTGCTTTCCCATCTGAGCTAAATGACTGGTGTGGCAAAGCATATCTCCACGACTAATATCAATTTCATCATTTAAGGTAATGGTGATTGCCTGGCCATTTTCTGCGCTGGCTAACTCCCCATCAAAGGTCACAATGGATTTGACGGTTGACTGCTTTCCTGAAGGTAATACCGTGATGGAATCACCGACTTTAACCAGGCCACCTGCAATTGAGCCGCTAAAACCTCTGAACTCAGAATTTGGTCGATTTACCCATTGAATAGGCAAACGAAATTCATCATTGCTTTTGATCTCGCCAATTTTCACGTCTTCCAACGCTTGCATCATCGTCGGTCCAGTAAACCAGCCAAGTTCTTTGGTATTATTAACCACATTATCGCCACGAAGCGCCGACAATGGCAAAACTTGAATATCGTCAAAACCAAGTTGTTGACTAAAAGCAATATATTCTTTTTTTACATCATCAAAAATCGACTGTTTGTATTCAACCAGATCCATTTTGTTGACCGCCACGATGATGTGTTTTATGCCCAACAAAGAAGCGATATAACTGTGACGTCGAGTCTGTGATTTAACGCCGGCGCGCGCATCAACCAAAATAACCGCTAAATCGCAGTTCGACGCACCGGTTGCCATATTTCGAGTATATTGTTCATGACCCGGTGTATCGGCAATAATAAACTTGCGTTTTTCGGTGGCAAAGTAACGGTAAGCGACATCGATAGTGATGCCCTGTTCTCTTTCTGATTGAAGACCATCAACCAAAAGTGCTAAATCAATTTCATCGCCTTGAGTACCAGATTTTTTACTGTCTTTTTCGATCGCCGCCAGTTGATCTTCAAAAATCATTTTTGAATCATGTAAGAGTCGGCCAATCAGCGTGCTTTTACCGTCATCGACTGAACCGCAGGTCAAAAATTGCAGCAAGTCTTTTTCTTCGTGGCATTTTAAATAAGCCAGAATATCGGTTTCTAATAAATTTGATTCGGTTGTCATGTTTATTCCAAAAATCCATTTTCTGTCAAGAAGTTAAGAATTTGTTCGACACATTCTTCTGGATTGTTTTTTGCTGTATCTACGGTTATTTCGGGGCCAGATGGCACTTGATAATCAGAATCAATGCCAGTGAATTTATGGATCTCACCGCGTCGAGCTTTCTTATATAATCCTTTAGGATCGCGCTCTTCGCAGACTGAAAGAGGTGCATCGACAAATACTTCAATAAACTCACCGTCACCCAACAAACTTCGGGCAAAAGCCCGATCGGTTCTAAAAGGTGATATAAAAGCCGCCAAAACGATTTCGCCAGCATCAACAAAAAGTTTACATAACTCGCTGATCCGACGGATATTTTCTACTCGGTCGCGATCCGAAAACCCAAGATCTCCACACAAACCGTGGCGAATATTATCTCCATCTAACAAATAACTTTGTTTGCTGAGCTCAAACAACTTTTGCTCTAACAAATTGGCAATAGTTGACTTGCCAGAACCACTCAGGCCAGTAAACCACAAAACACAAGGTTTTTGCTGTTTGAGTTTAGCTCGTTGCTCTTTACCAATTCTATGCTGGTGCCAAACGACATTATCTGAATTGTCTTGTTGCTGTTTAGTTGACATTGTTGCTCTCTATTAAATAACGGTGCGTTCAATCGTAAGTTCATGCAGCTCTCCCTTCGCTAAGGGGGAGGTAACAAATTGTTTAAAAATACCCTTCGATCTTTTTCTTTTCCATCGATCCTGTTGAGTCGCTATCAATCATTCGTCCTTGCCTTTCAGAGGTTTTGGTTAACAGCATTTCCTGGATTATTTCTGGCAAGGTTGTCGCTTCTGATTCAACAGCTCCAGTTAAAGGATAACAACCTAAAGTCCTAAATCGTACTGATTTCATCATCGGCTTCTCTCCATCTTTAAGAGGCATACGCTCATCATCCACCATGACCAACATACCATCCCGTTCAACAACCGGACGTTTTTTGGAAAGGTAAAGTGATGGGATCTCAATATTTTCCTGGTATATATACTGCCAAATATCTAACTCTGTCCAATTGGACAATGGAAATACTCGTATACTCTCTCCTTTATCTATCCGACCATTATAAATGTTCCACAGTTCCGGACGTTGATTTTTGGGATCCCAGCGATGAGCCGAATCTCTAAATGAATAGACTCTTTCTTTAGCTCGAGATTTTTCTTCGTCCCGTCGAGCACCACCAAAAGCCGCATCAAATTTGTAATGATCGAGCGCTTGTTTTAGCCCAGCGGTTTTCATAATATCAGTATGCTTTGAACTGCCATGTACAAATGGATTAATATCCATGGCCAATCCCTCTGGATTCTTATGAACTAATAATTCAAATCCGATATCCTTTGCGATTTTATCTCGAAACTCTATCATTTCTTTAAATTTCCAGTTGGTATCCACATGCAACAACGGAAAAGGGATTTTTCCTGGAAAAAAGGCTTTGCGAGCCAGATGCAATAAGACGGAGGAATCTTTACCGACGGAATAAAGCATTACAGGATTATCAAATTCTGCTGCAACCTCTCGAAAAATTTGAATACTTTCGGCTTCTAACTGGGACAAATGGGAATGTGTTTTCATTGAGTATGTTCTTTTAGTGTAGTCCTTTAGTTCAAAGCCAGTGAATTATCAACGAGCATTGGCCTTGACTGATATCTAGCGGCGCATAATAACAGATTCAATATCAAAGCGGCAGTTAAATCACGATTTTGTCGAAGTTATAACCAACCAATCTAACCTAAAGCCCTTTACCCAGAACACCTAAAAATGCTGGATTCAACAAGGCGATCGGCAATCATATTTGAGGTCTATACGGAATTATGGTAATAATTTATTACGTCTTTTAGATTTTATGACTATTTTCTGCATATCTAAATTGGTAAACTCAGATTTATCAAAACCTCAAATTTCAGCAATAATGGAATAAACGTGCTAATAGGAAAATTCTTTTACATTCTTTATCAGCCAAAACACACAACCAAATGGCAGATTGTTTTTTGGATAAACAGTATTTTGCTGCTTTATTTAACATTAATGCCTGCGGTGCACCACTCGGTAAATTATCGCGACATTGATAAAGTTTTCCATTTTATAGGTTTTGGCTCATTTGCGTTTTTCTGCGTATTGGCATTCTCTAGACTGAATACTTTATGGGCGATTTTTATTTCCTGTCTATTGGGAATGAGTGTTGAAATTGTACAATCATTTTTGCCCCATAGAGCATTTAGTTTTGCAGATATGATTGCAGATTTTGCAGGTATTATTACCGCAGTCATTTTTTTATGGATAGGTAAAGGGATAGGCCGCGAGTGGCGAGTGGCGAGCTGCCAGGAAAAGAACAATACTACTGGCCCTCAAGCCGAATCCCGTAACCCGTAACCCGTAGCTATATTTTAGACTCTTCCGTAATTATCCTCTAGTCGGACAATATCATCTTCACCCAAATAAGACCCGGTTTGAACTTCAATTAATTCTAAAGGCACTTTGCCTGGATTTTCCAACGCGTGGATTTGTCCGATTGGAATATAGGTTGATTCATTTTCTGTGACCAAAAAAGTCTTATCGCCATTAGTAACGCTTGCGGTACCCGTTACCACGACCCAATGTTCAGCACGATGATGGTGTTTCTGTACACTCAATTTTGCGCCGGGTTTAACCGTAATTCGCTTAACCTGGTATCGAGCACCAACATCAATTGAGTCATATTTTCCCCAGGGACGATAAACTTCACGATGAATTTTCCATTCTTCACGATTGGATTTTTTTAACTCGTCAACGATATGCTTAACATTTTGAACTTTATTTTTATCCGCCACTAGAATCGCATCTTTGGTATCAACCACAATAATATTTTCAAGCCCAAGGATCGAAATTAAACGGTCTTCACCTAATACTAAACAGTTCTTTGAATCATGACTGATAACATCGCCATTAACACAATTCCCATTTTCATCCTTTTCGCTGACATCCAAAATTGCAGACCAGGAACCAATATCGCTCCATTGAGCATCTAGAGGAATGACCACCGCGCGATCGGTTTTCTCCATCACAGCATAATCGATTGAATCTGAGGGGCAAGAAGCAAAGATTTCCTCTTCAATTCGGATAAAATCCAAATCCTTAGTGGCAGAATCTATACTTTCACGACAGATTTTGAGTATTTCGGAATTGTATTTTTCCAGCTCCTCAAGATATCGGCTTGCTTTAAACAAAAACATGCCGCTGTTCCAATAAAATTTGCCGCTGTCTAAATATTCCTGGGCTGTTTTGCTATCGGGCTTTTCTACAAATTTTTGAACTTTAAAATTATCAACCCCGATGTTATTATTGATACAAACATCGCCACGCTGAATATAGCCATATCCCGTCTCGGGCGCATCAGGCACAATGCCAAAAGTCACCAGATTGCCTTTTTCGGCCAATCCGATGGCTCCGTGCACAGCGGTTTCGAAATGTTGGACTTCTTTAATTATATGATCGGCGGCTAAAACCAATAGCAATGGGTCCTCACCATTTTCGGTTGCTCTTAATGCTGCTAATGCAATCGCAGGTGCAGTATTTCGACCAACAGGTTCTAAGATAATATCACCACACTTTCCGATACTATGTAACTGTTCGGCTACCAAAAATCGATGCTCCTGATTACAAATAACCATTGGATTGCTAATTTCCATATTTTCCAATCGAAGCACCGTATCCTGGATCATGGTATTTTCGCCCACGATATTTAAAAATTGTTTAGGGTACATTGAGCGAGAAAGTGGCCAAAGACGTGAACCGGTTCCACCAGCCATGATAATAGGTAAGATCATTTTTTTGTTATCCTTAATAAAAAACTATGTGCGAGCTTCGAACTATCAGAAATTGTACCGACCTAACATTAATAATCAAATCTTTTGTGATTTATTCACTATTCTCTTATTTATTAGACGGCGTCAGGTAGTCGGTAGCCCTTAGCTTTCGTTATCCTTTCTCAATCTCAGCTAATAATTCTTCTGTCTTAATTTTCATCAGTTTCAGATCGCCTCGGGTTTCCAAATTCAAGCGGATTACTGGCTCAGTATTGGATGCTCTTAAATTAAACCGCCAATCTTCATATTCGATGCTGATACCATCTGTTTTATCAATTAACAATGCGTCTTTAGAGTAAATCGCTTCGATTCTCTGAATAGTCGCTTGGGTATCGTTCACCTTACGGTTAATTTCACCTGGCGAAGGGAATTTTTTGATCCGCTCTTTAACCAACATCGATAACGGTTGATTTTTCAAACAAACTAATTCGGCTACTAACAACCAGGGGATCATACCGCTGTCACAATAACCAAAATCACGGAAATAATGATGGGCACTCATTTCACCGCCGTAAACGGCATCTTCCAGTCGCATTCTTTCTTTAATAAACGCATGCCCAGTCTTACTTTGGATGGCTTCCCCGTGCATTTTATTGGCGATTTCAATGGTATTCCAGGTAAGTCTTGGATCATGAATCACTCTTTCATTGCTGTTTTTCGCTAAAAAGGCTTCGGCTAACAAACCAACAATATAATAACCTTCAATAAAGTCACCTTTTTCATCAAACAAAAAGCAGCGGTCAAAATCGCCATCCCAAGCAATTCCAAAATCTGCGCCAGATTCAACAACAGCTTTCGAGGTCGCCTCTCGATTCTCGATCAAAATAGGATTTGGAATACCATTTGGAAAGGTTGGATCAGCATCATGATGAATTTTTACGAATGTGATCGGAATCTTTCTCTCAGTGAAGACCTTCTCCATTTCATCAACCACATGCCCGGCGGCACCATTACCAGAATTAACCACTAATTTGAGCGGTTTAATATTTTTCACATCAATATAAGTCAATAAATGCTCAACATACTCGACAAGAATCGATAACCTACGATAACTGCCTTTCTTTTCATTCTTTTGCTCGTCGCCCTTAGCCCGCGGTTCGTAGCTGTTCTCCTCCGCCATTCGTTTTATATCCAACAACCCTGTATCGCCAGAAACAGGCCGAGAGCCCTCTCGAACGGGTTTCATACCATTGTAATCAATCGGGTTGTGGGAGGCCGTCACTTCAATGCCGCCGTCTACTTTTAAATGCTGAACCGCAAAGTAGACTTCTTCAGTTCCGGTCATTCCGATATCAATTACATCGAAACCTGCGTCCATTATGCCATCGGCTAACGCCATTTTTAATTCTTCGCTGGTTTCTCGAACGTCTCCGCCTAGAACTACCGATTCGGGCTGTAAGTATTCAGCATATGCCCGTCCGATACGATAAGCAATATCGGTATTGAGTTCGTCACCTAATTTGCCTCGAATATCGTAAGCTTTAAAACAGGTTAATTCGTTCAAGATTTCTTCCTTTTATTCAAGTTCTAAGTTCTAAGTGCTAAGTGCTAAGTGCTAAGTGCTAAGTGCTAAGACTTCTAGATTTTCACCGCATGTTAAGTCAAGTTTTTATTTCCCCTAGCACCTAGTCTATTCCTAGAGCCTAGGACCTTCAATCTCTTATAGTACTTAGCACTTAGCACTTAGCACTTAATATTTAAATACCTAATTCCTTAAGATAAGCCTGAAATTCTTCACCTTTCTCTTCATGCCTCAATCCGTATTCAACAAAAGCTTTCATATAACCAATTTTTGAACCACAGTCATGTGATTTTCCGACCATATGATACGCTTCCACTGTTTCTAGCTTCATTAAACTGGCAATGGCGTCGGTTAATTGAATTTCTCCACCGGCCCCTGGCGGTGTAAAATCCAGTAAACCCCAAATTTTTTCGGATAAAACATAGCGTCCAACAACCGCTAGATTGGAAGGTGCTTCGTCAACAGGAGGTTTTTCAACGACTTGGGTCATTTTGGCAGATTCACCTGGATTTAATTCGACCCCGTTACAGTCCGCCACTCCATAATTGGAGACTTTATCTTGTGGTACCGGTTCAACCATTATCTGGCTAGCTTTGGTTTGCTCATATCGGGCTAACATTGCCGATAAGTTTTCGGTTTTAAGATCGCTCGCAGCATCGTCAATCAAGACGTCAGGCAAAACCACAACAAAAGGGGCATCTCCTACTAATGGACGAGCTTTAAGAACAGCATGACCGAGTCCTTTTGCTTCACCTTGACGAATATGCATAATGGTCACGTGTTTCGGGCAGATCGCTTGAATTTCTTCCAGTAACTGCCTTTTCACTCGTTTTTCAAGAGTCGTTTCCAATTCAAAGGATTTATCAAAATGATTTTCAATCGCATTTTTTGAAGAATGGGTGACCAAGGCTATTTCTGTGATACCGGCAGCAATACATTCATTGACAATATATTGAATCAATGGTTTATCTACAATTGGTAGCATTTCTTTTGGGATCGCTTTTGTGGCTGGTAGCATTCGAGTGCCCAATCCTGGGACCGGAATGACGGCTTTAGTGATTTTTGGAGTCAAAATTTGTTCCTTTTAGTTCTAGGTTCTAGGTTCTAGGTTCTAGGTTTTTCAATATTATATGATTGATTTATTTCTTTTACGTAACCTTTTCTTAATCTAATCATGCTAGCTAACATTGATGCGATAGCTTTGGTTTCCTGAATTAATTTTCTTGTTTCGATTTTGTCCATATATCCGATTTCAATTCCTATATACAATTGGGTCACCGATTCGCCGGCGGATCCTTTGGAATAATAAAGAAAGCGCGCCGATTCAACTTGGCTTTCTCGCTCTTCACCTTCAGCAATATTTGATGGTATTGACAACCCTGCTCTGGTTATTTGATCCTTAAAACCATAGTCTTTACAATTTTTAGTTAGCCTATAAACATTGCAAGCCAACCGAGACGCTCGCTTCCAAACATCTAATTTTTCAAACTTCATAAAACATTCCTTTTTATTCCTAGCTCCTAGCTCCTAGCTCCTAGCTCCTAGCTCTTATAATAGTCTTTATACCAATCAATAAAAACATTAATGCCATCTTGAAGTGAGGTACTTGGTTTAAACCCGACCGCAGATTCTAATTCAGACACGTCCGCAAAAGTCGATTGAACATCCCCAGGTTGCATTGGCATAAGATTGATTTTAGCTTTTTTCCCAACCGCATTTTCGATTGCATTGACAAAATCTATTAATTTGACGGGATCGTTATTACCAATATTATAGATTCTATAGTCAGCATAACTAGACGCGGGATCAGGCGAATCACCACTCCATTCGGGATTGCCTTTTGCGGGATTATCCATCACTCTAACAACACCTTCAACTATATCGTCAATATAGGTAAAATCTCGACTCATATCGCCATGATTAAATAGATCGATAGTCTCACCATCACTGATCCCTTTGGCGAACAAAAATGGAGCCATATCAGGTCGTCCCCACGGTCCATAAACAGTAAAAAAACGAAGGCCGGTGGTTTTCATACCATATAAATGACTATAACTATGGGCCATTAGCTCATTGGCTTTTTTACTGGCGGCATATAAAGAGACCGGATGATCAATATTGTGATGTTCGGAGAATGGCTGCACCGTATTGGCCCCATAAACCGAACTGGAGGAAGCATAAACTAAATGATCAATTTTATGATGCCTGACTCCTTCAAGAATATTTAAAAAACCCACAATATTACTTTGCATATAAACATGAGGGTTTTCTAGCGAATAACGCACACCAGCTTGAGCGGCCATATGAACCACCGCATCGAACTGGTTTTGTTCAAACAACGACTGCATGCCAGCATTATCTGAGACATCCAGTTTTATAAAGGTAAATCGATCTAATTTATCGAGAATAGCCAATCGATCATATTTTAGCTGAGGATCATAATAATCATTGATATTGTCAATACCAACAACCTCATCGCCCCGTTCGAGCAAATACTTGGCAACATAAAAACCAATAAAACCGGCTGCACCAGTGACTAAAATTTTCATATAAAAACCTTTAAAATTTTTAGGAGCAAGGAATCGCTTCGCTCTGGAGCGGGGAAAAAATAGGTTCTAAGTTCTAAGTTCTAAGTTCTAAGTTCTAAGTTCTAAGTTCTAAGTTC
>CAZOBX010000080.1:0-4563 GCA_964578045.1 uncultured Kangiella sp.
GGTCCGATAAACATTACGGTGAACCGATCAGAATTTTATCGGTAAAAAATGATAATGATGAAGCGGATAGAGTGACTAAGGAAATTTTATCTGGACGTATTAATCAAAATAAACCTTACAAAGATTTTGCTATTTTATATCGAGGTAATCATCAATCCCGCTTATTAGAAAAATTTTTAGTGGATAAACAAATTCCCTATAAAATCAGTGGCACCACTTCCTTTTTTGCCCGAGCAGAGATCAAAGATGTGATGGCTTATTTCCGGTTAATGGTTAATCAGGAAGATGATAATGCCTTTATTCGGATCTCAAATGTTCCAAGACGAGAAATAGGCGTATCAACGTTAGAAAAATTAGGCAGTTATGCTAATGAGAGACACATCAGTTTGTTCGATGCAATATTTGAAGTGGGTTTGGAACAATCGCTGACTGGTAATGGATTGGCGGCAGTCAGGCGGTTTGGCGAAACCATTGCAAAAGCCAGCGATAACGTAAAACGCGGTGATAGCCTGGCGGTGATCCGAGAGCTACTTTCTTATATTGGATATCAAGGATTTCTATTTGATAATTCCAGCTCACCTAAAGCGGCGGAATATCGATGGAGTAACGTGGAGACATTATTATCCTGGATTGAATCGGGTCTGGAAAATAACAAACTGGCAGATGATCCTTTCGCGGAAACCATTTCCAAATTATGTTTAAGAGAAATGTTGGATAGAAGTAATGAAGAAGAAGAGGAAGCCAATGAAGTTCAGTTAATGACCTTGCATGCCTCCAAGGGATTGGAGTTTCCCCATGTTTATTTAATTGGCATGGAAGAAGAAATATTGCCGCACAAATCATCCATCGAAGAAGACAATATTGAGGAAGAGAGACGTCTAGCTTACGTCGGTATCACTCGCGCCGAAGAAACACTGACCATTCTGGTGGCAAAACAACGGCATAAATACGGTGAAATGGTCAATTCAGTACCGAGTCGATTTTTAGAAGAAATGCCGCAGGAAGATTTAGAATGGGAAGAAGATCAAATTCAACTAACTGACGATGAAAAAAGAGAACAAGGTAAAGATCGCATGGCGGAAATGCGTAAGCGATTGATGTCCTAGTACCTCGACACAGGGACTTCTACCGGAGAATTAAAGTTTTTCAAATCGTTCGACTAACTCTGACAGAGTGTCATATTTTTTTTGGTAAAAAGAAGTTGTTCGATTTTTATTGGCCTTGTCGACGGCTTTTTTAATGGCTCTTTTTGCTCTGTTTAAATTGCCTCTGGATAGTTCTGCCTTGGCTATTCCTACATAGGGTTCATGCAAATAATCCGCTAATCTTGAAGCCTTCTTAAAATAACTGATAGCGCTTGAAAAATCACCTTCAGTATATTTTTCTTCACCTAGACTAATCCATTTAAAAGGATCCCGATGTTTGTATTTAGCGAGTTGCTCTACTATTAGAGCCGCTTCATCCGTTTTGTTAAGGCGTACTAGCAATAAATGGTAATTGTGTAGCAATGAGAATTTTTCATTGGCGTATTTTAATCCATGCAAATAGAGTATTTCTGCTTGCTGTTGGCTACCCGTCTGTTCATGTAAAATCGCCATCATGTTGATAGCTTGCGAATCATTTTTATTCACTTCGAGCGCTTTTTTTATTAGCCAAAAAGTCAAATGAAAATCATTTTTAATTAGGGCTTCGGCGGCCTTGTTTTGATAGTACATTGCATAAAATTCATTTTCATCCACTGAGCGTAGTAAACGTGAACCTGCCACCGGAAAATAGTCTACGGTGATGTAGCCACGGGTTAATACAAAATATCCTTTTTCTACTTCCTGTTTGGGATTAAATAGTAAGGTTCTGACGTGTTGAGATTTTAATATCAAATCGCCTGCTTTTTCATAAATAGCAGGAGTAGCAACCAGTTGGTAGGCAACATCAACCTCGGCGATATTGGCAAGTGCTTTGGTCAAAATAGCCAAGGATAAACAGTTTCCCTTGTTAATTAGTAAGGCTTCAGAGGCAGTTAAGGTACTAGCGAAAAAGCCAAAACCACTTAGATATTGTTGCAAATAGTTATAAATTCTGCGATTAGGATCGTTAGTGCCTTGCTCGGCACTTTCAAAATAATTTAAAAAATGGTGCTTTTGAGCGTCGCTTAGTTCGTATACTTGCTCAAGGGAAACGACTGACGGATTGTTGCCAAAAGTGGTATTCTCAAAAATCGGTGGATCAGGATTTTCAGTTACAAGGGAAGGTAAGACCTGTTTAGGGGGAGTAATACAAGCTGTGGTCAATAAAACTATAGCGAAGACTATATATTTCATATAAAAAGTTTAGATCTAATTCTTTGATTTAGCAAGCAGATCTTGTTCAAGATAAATAAATTTAAGTGAATAGACTTAAAGGAAGGTCGCTGAATGGATCTCAAAAGGAAAAGGTCAAATTCAAAATTACTCAACCAGAATAGCGACTTGCAACAAAAACGTGCTTAATTTAATCGATTGAGATCGAGCCAGAGTATTATCTACACTAAATTTTAGTTTCACACCTTTTTGAACGAACCGAATCATACCTTTATGGCTTGCATCATATTCGTAATCGAGAACGGTTAGAACCGGTTTATTGCTAACCGCGGAATAGAAATGCTCGAACTGATCCTTCTTATCATTGGCAAAAAAAACGACGGAGCAACAATCTTGTAATTCTTCTTGAGTTAAGATCCACCTCACTTTGATGCGCTTACCAGCAACGTTTTTTCCATTTATCGTGTTAAAACTAGCAGTGGTTTCCTTTGCACCAACAATACCTATCACCAGTATTTCTGAAGGATTTTCCCATTCAGAAAATTTGCTAAATTGATAAAGATAAGCCGCTTTTATTTGTGCTTTTGACATCGCGGCGTAGGCATTTTGCTGAACGAAAAATAGTAATAAAACAACTAAGCTGAGCTGTCGAATCCTGCGATAATTTGTAAAATTACAATATCTCATTTAAATCAAAAATTCATCTGCCAGTAAATGGAATTGTTCCAGTCATTTTGTAATTGCACCCCATTAACCTCTTGCCAAACCGGTTTGGTGTAATCGACCCCTATGCTATGTTGGTATTTTCCAATATCGCCAATTAACCAGACCAGACCCAAGGTTAAATCCAGCCGTTGATGACCTTGATTGGACGGATCGGCGGTTGGTACTAACGCAGGGTCAAGACGGGGGTCTTGGCCAGAAATTTTTTGCCGATGGCTGTAGCTCCCGTTCAAACTAATACTGAAATTGTCTCTCAGTGCTTTTTTATACCAAATATCCAGTTGCAGCTCATCGCCAACTTTATAATTTCGTTTATTTTCATTTAGCGTGGTATTCACCGCGGATAGAACTCCCCAGGCATTTTCTGCCCCGGTTGAGGTATAACCTACACCGAGTTCCAGTTGATAACTGCCACTGCCAAGCTGCATCGGATAAGGTAATGGCGAAAGTCCGGCAGGTGTCCCACTTTGCTGGTCAATACTACCGGTAGGAATGCTTAGCCTTGTAATGCCGTACCAAAAATTATTGCGTTTTTCAGTGTCTGATTCATAAAACTTATAGTTGGCACCGAGCACAATGTCTCCTAACCCATCAGCATGAGTTTCAAACTCATTGCCCGAGCGAGTTACATGTTGCATTTCATTATCGATATATTGCCACATTAGCATTGTGGTTAAATCGTCGCTAGGCGCATACATCAAATGAAACATATGCATGTGCATGTCCATTTTTGTGGGTGTCACCGGGTACTGTTGCAGAACTTGCGTGGAGGTCTGTTTGTCTTGCTCGGAAGCCATTGGCAGCATGTGCATGATTTGAAAATGATAGGCAAACATCCATTCATCTTTATGATGCAAATGGGCTTGAAAAATATCCGCTGCAAAAACATCGACTTCACCTAGTTCTTGTAAATCCATTTCTTCGAATTCTACTGGGTGAGTCAGGGTAGAGACCGACCACAAAATGGATCCAAGCAAAAAATGCATTAACAAAAGATGTTTTGATGGCGGTTTCATGAACGAATACCTATCGCAAGACAATAAACTAGTGATATTAGTATAGTTGCCGAACGGGAGGCTGCAAGCATTCTCAATCCTGGATATTAGCAAGTAAAATTCATCGCGATTAGAATTCGACATCATCGGTCCTGTGGAATCAATTTGCCTGATTGCAACAAACTGCTGGCTAACTCAGCGTTTACCGGTCGACTGAAAAGGTAGCCTTGAATTAGTTCACAATCGAGTTGTTGAATAAGTTCTAGTTGTTGCATGGTTTCTACTCCCTCCGCCACTACTTTCATGCTGAGTTTATGGGACATAGCTACGATTGCAGCAGTGATGGCTAAGCCATCTTTACTTAGAGTAATTTCTTTGATAAATGATTGGTCGACTTTTAGTATATCGATCGGAAAACGACGCAAATGACTTAATGACGAATAGCCGGTGCCAAAGTCATCAATACAAAGTTTTAATTTAAGACTTTTTAATACTTCGAGCATTAATATGGTTTTTTCGGGGTTTTCCATCACCATCGATTCGGTTAG
>CAZOBX010000080.1:4573-21586 GCA_964578045.1 uncultured Kangiella sp.
TAGCTCCAATTCGATACATTCAGGTGGTATCGCTATTTCCTGTAATATTTTGGCAATATCAATCGGGTAGTCCGACAATTGAAATTCGCGCGCAGAGACATTGATGGCCATGTGTAATTGAGAGTGTCCTTGAGCATGCCAGGTTTTTAATTGCTTACAAGCCTGATAAACTACATAAAGCCCTATCGGCTGGATCATACCATTTTCCTCTGCGATAGGAATGAATTCCGAGGGTGATATCTTACCTAACCGAGGATGTTGCCAGCGTACCAAAGCCTCAAAACCTTCGATTTTATAGCTGATAGCATTCACTTTGGGTTGATAATAAACACTAATTTGTTGGCGCTTGATGGCTTTACGCATCTCAATGTCCAGTATATTACGTCGCTCGGATTTTCGGTTCATTTCTTGATCAAAGAAACTGTAATTATTTCTTCCCTGGGCTTTGGTAAAGTACATGGCCAGGTCGGCTTTTCTGAGTATCTCTTCGGCATCAGTTGCGTCTTTGGGATAGAGACTTATACCGATACTCGCACCCACATTGACCAATTGATCATTTATCTTAAAATCCGTTTGAAATTTTCTTTGTATTCGCCTAGCAATGGTTTCGGCGATTTGTTCGCTTGGGAGAGACTCGGTAATAATGGTGAACTCATCCCCCGATAAACGAGCGACAAGGTCAGACTCAAAAATGGCCCGCTTTAGTCGCGAGGCTACTTGGATAAGCAATTCATCACCCGCCTCATGTCCCATGGTGTCGTTGACTTGTTTAAATTTATCCAGGTCGAGAAAAAACACTGCTAAAATTTCTTGTTTACGCTTAGCATTGATCAAGGATTTCTTGAGGCTATCAAACAACATGCTTCGATTTGGCAAACTGGTAAGGGGATCATAGTTGGCCATAAAAAATAATTCTTGTTCATTCTTTTTTCGTAAAGTGATGTCGGAATAGACCACGACATAATGAGTGACTTCTCTTCCTCTTATTGTTACCTGATTGATTTCCAGCTCAATCTGGTAGGCTTCGCCAGATTTTCGAGTATCCCACGCTTCGCCTCGCCAACGGTTTAGTCTTGCTGTCTGGGCTAAAATATATTGAGTAAAGTGATCTGGGTTTTTATCTGAATTGAGAAATATTTGGTCGGTTCCGATCAGTTCCGTCTTAGCATAACCGGTGATCGCACTAAACGCCTTGTTAGTCGCAAGAATTTTAAAATCTGGATCTAAAATAACCACCGCATCGCTGGTATTATTGAATACCGTCGCTAGCAGTTTCATTTGTTTATCCGATTCTTTCTGCTCAGTGATATTTCTTAAAACGCCGGTGATGCGAAGTGGTTTTCCGTTGCCATGGCTCACCGTTTTGCCTTTGACTTTTAACCATAATATTTGGCCATCTTTTCGTACACGATATTCCGCATTAAAGTCGGAAGTTTTGGAACTAAAAAAACGTTTAACGATGTGTCTTAATTCCCGTTTGTCTTCCTCGATGATGTTTTGCGACCATTGTTGTGAGTTGATAATCACATCTTCGTTACCGAATCCTAGAATTTGGCAACTGTGGGAATCGAAATACAACTGGTCGTTAACCAAGTCCCAGTCCCACAATCCTTCGCCTGCGCCTTTTAAGGCCAACGCTAATCTTTCTTCGCTACTACTTAATTGCAATTCTCTGCGATGTATCTCTTCTAACATATGATTGATGCCATCTACCAACATATTGGTTTCTTCGACAACAGAGCCTTCCGCTCTTAATGAGTAGTCTTGGTTGTGGCTGACATTATCTGTAAATTTGGCCAGCTCAAAAATGGGTATTGTGATCCGTCTAAACAGACGGTTGGATGCAAGCAAAGAAGCGAACAGAGCGAACAAAGAAATGATAGTGCCTATTATAATAAAGCGTTTTCTTCGCTCGAAAAGCCGTTGCATATCGGCAATTAAATAGACATATCCCAGAGTTTCATCTCGCCAGATGATTGGCTGCAAGACCTTACTAAAATCACCGTCACTGTGAACCCCTTTGCTCATCGTAGTCGGTTGATTAAACTGACGGTCTCTAAAACGAATTTCGACCAAGATCTGCAAATCTGGTTTGAGAACTGCAGCGTACCAAATGCCATTGTATGCGCGAAGAGATTCCAGAATACTCCTGGCTGTATCGGCATCGTCAAAGGATACGGCACCTAAGCTATTGTTTGCCGTTACTTTTGCCAAAGTGGCCAATTGATTTTCAAGATTTTGCTGAAAGGTGTTTTGGTCATAAAGAATAAAGGCACTAAAAATCAAGGCAAGTGCCGTTCCTGTGGTAAACGCCAGTACAGAACTCAATAAGGTTTTGAGTGATTTTCTCTGACTGTTATCTCCAGATTCCGACATAGATACCACTAACGTGTGGATGATGTAGTAAGTCTAGCTTTTATCCTCGATTTTTCAAGCTGGAAGAAAGCTAAGATCTGAGAGGATCTTATGGAGTTTGGTTTATATCGCAGGCTTTAGACCAGCGCTTTATTTGCTCGATTTCGTTTGCATCGATGTCAAGGGATTCTAAGAAATCAGTGTGGGCTTCAGGCAAATCCTTCTCAAATTGAATATGCCACTGTCGCATAGCATTTTCATCCATACCTGAGGCTTTGAGAATTTTCACCCATTGTTGCTTGTTCATTACTTTGCACTGTCTCAATAAAGAGGTTTGGCCAAGCAGCTTAATAATGAGCTGTTGTTGTTGTCTGATGCTACTCATTTCTGAGTTTAAGCATTTAAGCCTTTTCTCGAGTATTATTGATGATTGGTTTTTAGAGCAGACCAACACCTCGGCTATCGAATCCAGGGTTAATCCCGCCTCCTTGTAGATCGAAATTTGTGCCATACGTTCAAAATCTTTTTGCGTGTATAGCCGATAGTTGGCGTCGCTTCTGCCGCAAGGTTTTAGCAAGCCTATTTTATCGTAATAGAGCAAAGTACTACGGGATAAGCCATATTCTTTGACCAGCTGACCAATGGTGTACATTGTTAAATGTCCTTAAGATCCGGTTTTATCAGTTTAACACGTGCCTCTTCGCTTAATAGCCTGTGTTTGCTAAAATACTGAGTGAGAACCGATAGTGCGTCATTGACTAGATCAGTATTACAGGCTAAAAATAGCCGCCAGCTCTTATCCGGCATGGACTCGATGCGCCTGGCCATAATTCGCACGGTGGCGTCGGTAATGGTCAAATTAAATTTGTCTTTTGCGCCCAGGCTTTCCGCGTAGGCTTGGATACCCGTACAAACTTTGTGGATCGCCAATTCCAGCTCGTTCTGTTGTAAATACAGCCATGCAAGGCGTAAGTGACCTCGGTGATTAAAATAGGCTTTGTCCAGGCTTAGATCTTCAAACTGGCTTAAGAAGACCTGATTGTCAATGGTTTGGATGGATGAATTCATAATCTATTCTCTCGCAATAAGGAAAGAGCAGTTTAAAGGGTATAGCTATAGTCGGGTCAACACCTCTCCCTGTTGTGAAGCGTATTTCACCGTCACTGACTAATCAACCTATCACCATTATGGCCGAATTCTTGTTGCTGGCACTGGAATAGCTGGAGAGTGATTAAGACCGGAATTTTTTCACTGAATGGCAAAATCGCTTGTCGCTTCAGAAGTATGCTCCAGGAAGGAGCCAATAGCGGTATAGATGCCGGCTGGAATGTTTTCATCATTGGATAGTTTCTGGTCCCAGACCTGGCTGACTTCTACGGTTTCTTCGGCAGCGATTGTTAATTCTGTTAGCGCTTGAGTAAAACCCCTACCGTCAGACCATCGCCAAATTATAATTTCTGAAGAAGATTCGATATAAAAATCGTATTGTTGAGAATCTGAATAATTTAGCAGCGCATTACCACTGCCATTATTGGTTAGGGTTAATATAAAGGATATTTCCTCACCTTGAACAAAAGTACTAACTTGCTGACCAAATCTATCTTTGAGAACTAGTTGTACTTCCAATTGAGGTTTCTCGATGTTAGTAGTATCTGTTTTAAGATCGAATAACTGGTAATAGATCTCGTCATCAGCAACGAGTTGGTCGTAGTCGATACTGATCTGAGTGGGGTAACCAAAAGTAGCGTGATAACTCACGACGAGTGATGAGGCCTCAACGTCGATAGCCTGTTGGATTACTGCAAAAAATTCATCAATCGTTTTTTGTTCAGCCAGTTCTTCGGTGGTCAAATTTCGGCCGTTGCCAGCGTAAAAAGCGCTGCTCATTTGACCTTGCTCAACAATATTTACCACATCGCCTTTTACAATACATAAACAGGATCTTTGAGTCGTGATCTGATAATCGTTAATATCTTGCTGGTTCCACATCGCTTTGGCGGTGTTTAGCTCAGCCTGTAACTCACTTTCATTGTTACTGCTATTACAACCACTAAACAACAAAACAAAGGACAATACAATCAAGCTATTTTTAAACATAAATTTCCCCAAATTATCCGAATTCAAAGCATAACAATTAGGCTTATTTTTTGTTGTTAAAAATTGTAAATAAGCGTTGGTTTTTCGCAAGATGTATCCAATTCAACTTGAGAACTAAATAACCTTAACTCGGGATAAGAACAGCCATCCAGCACAACTATTTTAGCGGCTCTCCGCGTTGATTTCGCTTCCAATAACCAGCTATTACTACGCGAACTCGCCCTGATATCCACTAAAATAGTTGTCCTTGACTAAAATTAAACTCTCAGCTAAATCAAAAGGAACCATGGTGTATATGAGTTTAGGTGTGACAATGACTTTATTACATGCGATGCGATCAAAAAATGCGCCGAAGGTTGATAATCCTGAAGAGCAAGTCGACTAACCCTTACCGGCAGAATCGCTATTAGTCTCAGCTACAGCTATCGCTTGTGTTCATCATTTCTGTAATGGGGATCGGTCCAGCAATGCGGGAGTTCTTCACCGGATGTGAATATCAATTGAGATTTTTTAAAGTTATGGGGGGTTTTGTCAAGATCTCCGCTGCGATAGCGACCAGTCAAATCCTCTTCAAACAAACTAAACAGTTGGGTTAAATCCAATACTTCCACGGAATTGCCACTGGTTCTTTCTTTTAGTAACATATTATCCTCCTGAAAATGTTTTCGCTCATTTTCCAATCAAGTTGGCGAGCCGAGCTATTCGAGCCAACATTTGGGTAATTTTTCATTAGATAGAAAAACTAACTCTGATTTAACGAAGGTTTCTTCATCCTGAACCTCTTCTCCTTCTTGGAATCGTCCTTGTAAGGTTAATTTCTCAGGACTAAATAGTTCTTCAACATTAATAACTTCAATCATATGACCGCTATTTCTTTCTTTTAAGAACATAATACCTCCTGCAGCGTTATCAGTCGCTAAATTTAATGAGCATCCCGTAACTTCAACTCGGGATAAAATAAGTCAGAATATACTTAAATTTCAGGCTGATCGCCAAAAAGTAATAGGGCTTTCGGTAAAATCAGATGGTTCACGTTGGTCCAGTACTGGTATATAGATTGATATCACGGCGAGATTGCATATTAATAGCTAGTTACTGATAGTAAACTCAACGCTGCGAGTCGATAATATAGTTGTGCTGGATGATTGTTCTTATCCCGAGCAGAGGTTAAGTAACAAAGGTTAAACACTCTAACCTGTTATAGTTGCAAGTCTTAACAAAAGCAACTTTTGTGAACAAAAAAATGAAATAGACAGGCTTTTCCGGCCAAGTAAACGTCAATACTCGATTCGATTAATAAAAAAGCTCTTTTTGCCTGCCGGTAAGTTAATAAACACCTCATCATCCACCTGTTTTTTCAATAACGCTCGTGCTAGCGGTGAGTCCACCGAAATAAACTCATCTGCAAAACTAAATTCATCCGAGCCGACAATTCGGTGGATCACTTCATTACCATCTTGATCTTCCAAAAAAACTCTCGCACCAAAAAATACCCTACTTTGATCCGGCGGCAGATGTTCAACCACGTTCATTTCAGAGGTTCTTTTTTGTAGATAACGAATGCGCCAATCCATCGCGCGCAGCTGTTTTTTACGATATATATATTCGGCATTTTCTGAGCGATCACCTTCCGCCGCCGCCGCGGTGATTGCTTTGGTCACTTCTGGCCGCTGATTTTTCCATAAATCGGCTAACTCGTTTCTCAACTTGGTTGCGCCTTCAGGTGTAATAAGATTGGATCGCTTCATGAATCTGCCATATTTGTTGCAGTATTAGTGTGATATAGCTAAAAATTTTGTGATGTCGTTATGACAATGAGTTATCATTCTGTCATCGGGATATTCAGAATTATCCTAAAAACTACCCACAAAAGCTATCTAAGAAAACATCTTTTATTCCTATGCAAAAGCTAACTAATCAATCATTACTGAAACATTGCTCATTTATCAATGGTCGTTGGAAGGATTCTGAACAGACTTTTGAAGTGATTAATCCGGCTAATGGACAAACCATTTGTCAGATCTGTGAAACCAGTGCCAGTCAGGTGGAGCAAGCGATTAACGCGGCCGATGTGGCGTTAGCTGTATGGCAAGATTTAGTTGAGTCCGACAGAGCAGAACGACTCAATCGTTGGCAGGAGCTGATGCGAGAAAATCTGGATGATCTGGCTTATTTGCTGACCCTTGAACAAGGCAAACCGCTTGCAGAAGCCAGAGGCGAAATCCTGCATGCAGCCGACTACGTTAAACTCTATTCTGAGCTTGCCGCTGGACTAACCGAACCTGAACCAGTCGATTGTGCCGACCAGCAAAGCGCAATCGTGTTTCGAAGACCCCTTGGCGTAGTGAGCGCGATTACCCCGTGGAATTTCCCTTGTTCGATGGTTTTAAGAAAAGCCGCTGCAGCTTTAGCTGCAGGCTGTACAGTCGTATTAAAACCTTCCGAACTGACCCCCTTATCAGCGCTGGCTTTAGCACAATTATCGGTTGAAGCCGGGATCCCCGCTGGGGTTTTTAATGTGTTAGTGGGAAGCAACGCCCAAGCAATCGGCGAAATTTTAACCCAACACCCTAAAGTCGCTAAATTCAGTTTTACCGGTTCTACCCAAGTTGGCAAAAAGCTGCTGCAACAATGTGCCGCAGGAGTCAAAAGAACCTCTATGGAATTAGGTGGTAATGCACCCTTTATCGTCTTTGAAGACGCTGATATTGATGTCGCCGTTGACGGAGCGATAGCCAGTCGATTTAGAAATGCCGGACAAACCTGCGTAAGTGCTAATCGATTTTTGATCCACCAAGACATTGTCGAAGATTTTAAATTTCGTTTACTCGTCAAAACAAAAGCGTTGAAAGTGGCTGATGGTTTTGAGCCTGATTCTCAAATTGGACCGCTGATAAATTTAGCGGCAATCCATAAAATGCAAAGCCTGGTAGAAAAAGCCATTACTCAAGGCGGCAAGTTATTACTCGGTGGTCAGCAAGTCACTCGTCCGGGTTACTTTTTTCAGCCAACTATTTTAGAAAATATTTCTCCGAAAATGGATCTTTTTAGCCAGGAAATATTTGGTCCAGTGGTTTCCATTACGACCTTTGAAAACGAAGCTCAAGCGATAAAATTGGCCAATCAAACCGAGCTGGGTTTATGCGGTTATTTGTACAGCAAAAACAAACAAAGAATTAGCAGCATTGCCGCTAGACTACAACTCGGTATGTTAGGTATTAATCAGGCTCGATTGTCCAACCCTGCGGCACCTTTTGGTGGCATAAAGCAATCTGGTATGGGAAGAGAAGGCGGGCATTACGGGATAGCAGAATATCTGGATTACCAATATGTCTGTCAAATGCAGTGAAAAGTTCTTAGTGGGTTGCACATTGACGTTTAAAACTAAAATAGGACATGATCAAACGATTTCCAGTAATAATATATTTTAGTCGTTAATATAATTGCAAAGGATTAGTAAAAGAGCATCTTTGATAAAGCAAAAGAATTGTTAAACAGCATACATTGCTTACCACATGCTTCTTATTTTATTTTGAACATTCGAAATATACTGGTAACTTGCACTTGGCTCTGCTACTAAAGCTTGTTTTTCGGGGTAATAAGTCGTCTGTAAACAATGTGAAACATTTTTAGTTAAAAAACGACTCTTAGCACCATAAACATGTTTGTCACCATATTTAGGTTGCTCCGGCAACCAATATTTAAGGGGCTGAATAAGATGCAAATTCTGTTTGGCTCTAGTAATCGCAACGTTCAGCAACCGCCGTTCTTCTTCAATCGCTTTCGGATCATCAGCGGCATATTCATTGGGGAAATTACCATCAGCCACGTTTAATACAAACACGTTTTTCCATTCCTGACCTTTAGCGCTATGTACGGTTGATAAAATTAAAAAATCATCATCTTTGTGAGGCTTATCCGATAAATCCCCCGATGATATCGGTGGATCTAAAGTTAACTCACTGATAAAACTTTCACGACTGGGGTATTGCTGGGCAATATTGGCCAGTTGATCAATATCGCCGCTGCGGACGTAAAAGTCCTCATAATTATCTTCTAACAGCGGTTGATAAAATAGTTTAGCCAATTCCATTTGGCTTGGCCATTGGCCATCCTGCGACTGGGAACTTGTTAACATTTGCAATAAATCGTTCCAGCTCTTTTGCGCGACTTTTGGAATGTTAAATTGATTGAGTGAATCAAACTGAAAATGGTTTAGCTGTAAATGGTCGAGTGCTTTCATCGCCGTAGCGGGGCCAACCGCTGGTAATAATTTTAATACCCGAAAGCCAGAAATATGATGTTTGGGATTGTCTATCCAGCGGATAATGGATAACAGATCTTTCACATGGGCCGCTTCAAGAAATTTAAGGCCGCCATATTTAACAAAAGGAATATCATGTCGCATTAATTCAATTTCTAACCGGTCGCTATGGTGACCATTACGGAACAGCACCGCTTGTTGACGTAAATCAATGCCCATTTCTCTTTCTTTTAATACTTGTTCGACAATGTATTGAGCTTGCGCCTGATCGTCTTCCACATTAACCAATATTGGTTTATTTTTCTCAGTCCAAGTTTGACCTGATTTATGGCTAACTAATTCTTTTTTATAACCCAACTTACTTTCTGCTAACAACTGATTGGATAAATCCAAAATCGGTTGGATTGAACGATAGTTTTTCTTAAGCGAGATCACTTTGGCAGGCGGACAAAATAATTTTGGAAAGCCAAGAATATTTTCAATTTCGGCGCTTCTAAAACTGTAGATTGATTGGGCATCATCTCCTACCACGGTGAGCCCTTTACCTGTTGGAAAAATTCTCGTTAAAATACCTGCTTGTAAAATATTAGTGTCTTGATACTCATCCACTAAAATATGGTCAAATTGATCGTGAATAGTTCCCGCAACTTGCTTATTTCCAACCATGTGATACCAATAGAGTAACAAATCATCATAATCCAGGCTGGCTTGTTCAATTTTTCTTTCACTGTAGAGCCTGAATAATTGTTTAAATTCATCTGCCCAATCTTCACACCAGGGGAAATCTTTTTTAAGCACTTTTTCAATCGGCTGCTGTGAGTTCACACAACGTGAATAAACATTGATACATGTGGACTTTTTAGGGAAACGCTTACTTTGCTGACTGAACCCAAGTTCGTGCCGAAGTAAGTCGATCAGATCAGCCGCGTCATTACGATCAATAATGGTAAAATTAGGATCCATTCCAATTGATTTCCCATGATGACGGAGTAGTCGATTTGCAATAGAATGAAAGGTGCCCATCCAGGTAATGTTAATATTGTTGATTGGCTTTTTGAGTGTTCTTAATTGCTGAATAACAATTCGCTTGGTTCGATCGGCTAACTCTTTGGCGGCACGTCGGGAAAATGTCATCATGAGTATTCGCTGCGGTTCGACACCATTGACGATTAGGTAAGCTGCGCGGTGCGCTAAAGTATTGGTCTTTCCGGTGCCTGCACCTGCAATAATTAGAAGAGGATCACTCGTAAAAGAACCATTAGGATCAATTTCACCAAAAGAAGAAGCTTTGAGTTGCTCTGAATTAAGTACAATATCATTCATGGTCTAGATCGATCCTAAAACTGCACAGACAAATCAAGCCGCGCCTAATGCTAATCCATTGGAACGCTTAGTGTTATTTGGGAAATTAAACGAACGTTGAGAGTTTTTCTTTGATTCATTTAGGCGCAAGATGAAATCTTTCTCAACACCGTCCATATCAATCGAAGATTTATCAAAATAGCCCTTGTTTAGGTTAACTAACTTGACTGTTACTGCATTGCTAGAAGACCTCAAATATTGTTTGGTTGCAATTTTAATATCATTTTTTAACAGCGCTAATTGCATTGCTCTTGAAGAAATATGCGGATTTTCTATGTTAGCCACTGGGAATAAATACTCATCTTCTTTATTCTTTAATGATAATTGAGAGGTATTTGATAATAAGGTTTGTCCTGGCTGATTCATTTTTGAAAACTGCTGGGTTTTAATTTGCATTAATTGACGCACTCGCATCATTTGTATTCTTAAGTCTAGAATCAACTGAATGGGAATATTAAGGGTAAATTTAATATTCCCGTCTTTATGCCGAATACAAATGCGGTTTTTCTTAATATTAATATCAGTAAGTTTTAGATTAACCACTTCATTCAATTTGAGTTTACCTGCAACAACCAGTTCTGCCATCAATAAGCTGGTGCCCTGTAAATGATTAAGGACCGCCCGGCAATGTAAATCACCAAAGCGATCAATCAATCCTCGTCGGCTTTTAATTTGTATGTATTGAAAATCGGCCATTTTGATCTGTAAGAATTCTCGGTAAAGAAATTTTAATGCAATTACCGCATTAGCCTGAATTGCCGAATCATAGTTATTTTCGGTGGCTAAACTCGATAAAAAAGACTCTACATCCGATTGGTTAAGATTGACGGGATGTTGTTTGTTATGAAATTGGATAAATCGTAATACCCAGTTTATGCGATGGTTGATTTCGACTTCAGCAAGGTGTTTTTGCTGGGCAAATATTCGAATGCGCTCAATCAGCTTTCTCGCCTGTATATCTGCAGTATTTTCTTGAATTAGCCTATTTAGGGATAACATTTTGTTTACCTCAGCCGGTATTCTTTATAAAATTACTAAGAATATAAGTACCATCTATATGAGTAGTATTAATACTATTTGTATAAGTAGTGTTTGTCAAGTTTTGTCTAAAGTATGGAGAGATAGGTGGAAGATTTAACCATTGAACAGGTTGGTAACCCAAAGGTTCGATCGGTAATTAGCGGCTATCCGGGGCCTGTGATGGCTTTAAGGGGAGTACTCTCCGTATTGGCTGGAAAAAAAGTAAACCTAATCAGGTGGCTATTTATTTCAATTGTAAAACAAGCTTGGTAGATACGATAAAGGAAATATACCCAGATCAATTCAATTTTGAAGGGAACCGAGCAATCCTGTTTAATCTCTCTGAAAACTTAGCAATAAAACCGCTTAAATACTGTGTTGGTTTGGCTTTGACCTATCATTTAAGAAAGTCTAAGCCGTTGTTGGAGGCTGTGCCGCTGTCGACAACTGCTGATAGCTAAAAACAAAAAAGTTGTTACAGTTTATTTGTGCGAGATCTCCTACACGATCTGTGCGATATATCTTAAGCATTGTACCGAATATCTCTATTTGTGATTAAATCTATTCGCTACCTGGATAATTGCTATGAGCTAACTCTTTGAATTTTAAATAAATTGACGTTAATTAACATTAGAGACTACTAATGTATATAATAATTAATATTTTGGGTCGCTTGCGATAAGAATCGATCAACGTATTCTACTTATCAAGCGACAAGGAAGACGCCGGATAAAATGGATCATCGAGAGAGGAATCTCGTATCACGGAACTGATAAATAAGGATATTGCAGGGAGCAACTTTTTCATTGGATGAAAAAAACGGATATGGGCGATTTATCGCCCTTTCTTTTCAAGCGGCAAGGATGTCGTTGGATAACAGGGAACAACGGGATAGGATTCTCGTATCAAGGAACTGATGGATAAGGACATAGCAGGGAGCAATTCTTTCATTGGATGAAAGAAACGGATACGGGCGATTTTATCGCCCTTTCTTTTGCCTGTTATTAATGCACATCTGCTGTGCTTAAAGACTCATCAGCTAAACTGTCAGTTCTGTATTTCCTCGATTATCAACAATAACAGTTGCACGGGATCAAACTGAACCTTACTATTTAGTTGAGGACACTGGCATATTTAACCTGAGGTTATTTAGGCAATTAGTTAAAAATAAAATAGTGGAAAAATATGAATAAAATGATTGATGGAGTTGAATATGGACTATTAACCCAACTACTCGGAAAATGGATTGGCGAAAGAGGACTTGATATTGCACCTGACGCAAATGCCCAGCCCGATAAAAGCGTTTTTATTGATGAACTCACATTTACCGTTGCCGGTGCTGCGGAAAATGCAGAACAACAACAACTTGTTGCAGTAAAATATCATCAGGTGGTTCGAAAGAAAGAGAGTGGCCACATCTTTCATGATCAAATAGGCCATTGGATATTTGAACCCTCAACCAGGCTTATAATGCATTCTTTAACTATCCCACGTGGCGTTTGTTTGTTAGCTGGTGGAAGCGTCGAGAAAAATAGTGAAGAAACTATTTTCAATGTCGAAGCTAAAGCTGGCGATGAATCATTTGGCATTGTGCAATCACCTTTTATGCTTGCAAAAGCGAAAACCAAAGCATTCAGCATGCGACTAAGTGTTAAAGGTAATGAGATTAGTTACAAAGAAACAACGTCCTTGTTTATTTACGGTCAAGACTTTGAGCATGTTGATAAAAGTGTGCTCAAGCGGGTCACCTATGAATTAGAATAATTGACTGGTAATAGGAATTATATAGGGAAATTGGAGCCTTACCGGGTCATTTTTTTAACAAATACCACCACAAATAATGCCAAAGTAAAACTGCCGATAAAGGCTTCTAGTGCAGCCAGTGCTCGGGCGATGCCGATTGGCGCAAGATCACCGTAACCTAGAGTGGTAAAAGTAACCACGCTAAAATAGAGCGCGCTAAAATAGACTTTAATATTTTCCCATAGACCGCTTTCAGGATTAAAGGCAAGTGAATCACCGCTGAAAGATAATCCAGCGAAAAAATAGAGCGTTGCGAATATTAAGATAAGAATCACAGAGAATAAAATCACTCGAAGGGGACGTTCACCATAGCCACAGAAAGCATCCACCAATTTTGACACCATTCGATTAAAAGAAAAACGAGAATATTGCTTCCGCCGCATAGTCATCTCTTTTTGAAAAAAATGACCAGCGGTTTCAAATAACCCCTGACTTTCCGCAGCTTGTCTAATGTTGCGATAGATTTCCTCTGATTGTTCATACAGATCGATCTGGTTTTCCCTACTTTCGGCTTTTTTCGCTTGTATTTCCTGAGTGATCGATGGACCCCAATTGACGTGGTCGATTTTTGCCCCGCTTAAATTAACGCCTAACAGATTGCACCCTGCTAAATTGGCATAATGTAAATTGGCATTAGAAAGATTAGCCTTCATTAGTGAGCTGCCGGACAGATCGAGCATAAACAAATGAGCATTTTCTAAGTTGGTATGATAAAGGTCGGAATTTATTAGCTGATAGCCCTTCTTTGAAGCACGCTTTACGAGGTTTATTTCACTCAAATCTTCTCTGGCCAGTGAAAACTCTTGCATTGATAGGTTGGTATGAGCTCTTTGTTCCAGCTTTTCCTTTAGATCAGAAACTTTATCCCTGGTAGGATTGCGCCAGATTTCGTCTGAAATGATTTTAGCTTGTGTCATTATCAATATCCAGTAGCTTACAGGTATGTTGGTTTTGTTACCACAGCCACTGACTAAAGAATAGCAGAATTTTGAGGCTTTGTCGGAATTGTGAATAGCCCGATTGACTTATCCTTTCTATTGTCAGTCACAGCATTTCTAGCTATAGTATGGGCCAGAGGTTTTGATCTTCAGAACAAACAATCGGGAGGTGTCAATGAGTACTGGACCTGACTACACGCTGTATACACTCAATGAATTAATAGAGGCTTATGAGTGGATAAATCGTGAAAAATATCCTGATAGAGTTGAAGAAATCAAAAAGTATATACTCAAATACCGACCTAATTGGGATGCACCTTTAGCTGATGATGAAACCGAAATAGGATTACGTTATAGACTTGAGCGGATGGGGTTTTGAAAAGTGAAACAAGGACTTAACACCATAAAGGGTGGCCTTTAATGAAGTATCAAGGGAGTTGCCACTGTGGTGGCGTCCGATTCGAATTCAAAAGTGACAAAATCGAAGTGGCACTTCAATGTAATTGTTCGATTTGTATTCGTAAGAATTCGATTATGTCGAAAGATTATATTGCACCCGAAAACTTTACCTTAATAAAAGGAGCTGATGATATGTCGATTTATCATTGGGGTGACAAAGACGTTAATCATTATTTTTGTAAAACCTGTGGTATCTATCCTTTTCACGATTCGATTTATGAGCCCGGTAAATATCGAGTAAATTTGGGTTGCGTAACGAATTTAGATCCAAGAAGTTTAACTATCAGCGAATTTGATGGTAAAAATGAGTTATGAGTGTTCAGCTCTAGCTTTAATCCCCAATGGGATCAACCTCCATTCGCCATCTCACCCGAGAAGCCGATTTCAGTTTTTCAATGTTTAACAGACAGGCATTTAACAACTGATGTAACTGCAAACGGTTATCGGATTCAAGATAAAGCTGGTATCTAAACTTGCCGGCTTTTTTGGTATAAAAGGCTGGTACTGGACCTAACACATTAACTAAAGACTGATTGTGATGACCAATGATTTGCTTAACCTCTTGCAAAAAGGTCTTAGCATATCCGAGATACGTCGCTTCTGCCTGAAAAAGTGCATTAAAAGTATGGGGAGGAAGTTGTGCCTCAATTCTTTCATTCATCGCAGTGGTGGCGAATGTTTCATAACCGCTATTAATCAATTGTTGCAACATTAAATGATCGGCATGATGAGTTTGGATAATCACTTCACCGGCTTTATCGGCTCGCCCGGCCCTACCTGAGACTTGAGTGATTAACTGTGCGGCATATTCGGGCGCCCGGAAATCACTGCTGTATAGAGCGCCGTCCATATCCACCAAGCCCACTAATGAAACATCGGGAAAGTGGTGGCCTTTGGCGAGCATTTGAGTGCCGATCAATATATCAACTTGGCCGCTTTTGATTTCGCTGACAAAATTTTTCATCGCCGATTTTTTCCGAGTTGTGTCTCGGTCGATGCGGCGAACTTGGGCATCAGGGAAGAGTAATTTAATGCTTTCCTCTAATCTTTCTGTGCCTAGTCCTACCGGCACCATTTCATCAGTCAAGCATTCAGGGCATTGCTTGGGCGCGCGTCGACTTGAGCCGCAATGATGGCATTGTAAATGGTTATTCTGGTTATGATAGGTAAAGTGAGTATCGCAGCGTTTACACTGGCTACTCCAACCACAATTGTGACAAAGTAATACCGGCGAATATCCACGGCGATTCAAAAATAATAGTACTTGTCCCTGTTTATTCAGATGATGATTAATCGCATCGATTAGGGCAAAGGATAAGCCGTGCCTCATGGGCTGATTTTTTAAGTCAATGACTCGATACCGGAGTGGTTTGCTAGTCATCGCTTTTTGCGAAAGGTGTAGTTTAGTGATTTTATTCTTTTTAACATTCATTAAAGATTCAATAGAAGGGGAGGCGCTCCCTAGCAGCACTGGAATATTTTCGATACTGCCACGGACCATGGCGATATCTCTGGCGGAATAACGCAGACCTTGTTGCTGCTTAAAAGAACTATCATGTTCTTCGTCGATAATAATAATGCCTGGATTTTTTAGTGGCACAAAAAGTGAGGAACGAGTGCCGATGATGATTTTAGCCTGGCCAGAACGCGCCTTGATCCAAACCTGCAAACGTTGCTGTTCGCTCATAGCAGAATGCAGAGTTTCAATTGGTGTATTAAAGCGCTTTTGAAAACGGTTGACCGTTTGTGGCGTTAGACCAATTTCTGGCACTAGAATGAGTGCCTGTTTTCCCTGCTTAACGACCTGTTCAATGATCCTCAGATAAACTTCAGTTTTGCCGCTGGCGGTAACGCCAAACAGTAACCATGTATGAAATTGATTCAGTTGTTTGCAAACCTTTTCGATCGCTTCGGTTTGTTCAGAATTTAGCTCCATGGTTTCTGGTAAATTGACGCTTGCTGTAAATTCGGCAGTCCGGGATTGATAATCTCGCTCGACCCACTTTTTCCCGGCCAAGGATTTGAGCGTTGCGAAGGATAGTCCATAACCCGATAAGTTATCATGCTCGATCCCAGAAGCATGGTCATTTAACAAACGCATCGCTTGAATTTGTTTGATGGCGTTTTTGGCCATTTTATTTTGCGCTAGCGCTGCTGCTCCCTGAACAGTTATCTTCCAAAAGCTGACTCGTTTTAGCTGACAAACTCCACCTTTCAACAAAGCCGTTGGCAAAACTGTTTGCCAAACTTCACCCGGCGGCGCGTGGTAGTAGTTTGTCATCCATTCAACGAGTTTCAACAGCTGTTGATTGACTAGTGGGGCGTCATCGAGAATCTGATTGACCGATTTAATTTTGAGGGGATCATATTCGGAGGTTTGACTGACTTTTACTACAATGCCAATCTTGTTGCGGCCAGCAAACGAAACCTCGACTCGCATACCCGGTTGAATTTCCACCGGATGAGATCGAAGTAGCTTATACTCAAAAACTCGGCGCAATGGGACAGATATTGCCACACTAACAAATAGATGGTGCGACTCGTTTTCGATCAGTTGTTTTTGGCTTGGCTTAGTCAAATGATGCTACTAAATTGAAATTTCTTATTAGAAGAGTATTTTGACTTATGCGGAGGGGGATAACAAGGCTGAACTAGTCAAAATCCCTGTGTCGAGGTACTAGTACTCCGACACAGGGATTTTGACTAGTTCAGCCT
>CAZOBX010000081.1:0-1355 GCA_964578045.1 uncultured Kangiella sp.
CTTAGAACTTAGAACTTAGAACTTAGAACTTAGAACTTAGAACTTAGAACTTATTTTATCTGCCTTAGCCACGCTTACCTGAGCGCATTGGTTCTTAGCGCTAAATATTGACTTTGGCGTCACAAAGGGATGAATTTCGCTGAGTTCGACCCAATCTCCGGCTTTTATCTGGTCAATCCTTAAATTGACTGGGTATGCTACCGCCTGGTTTTCATAAGTCTTTATGATTTGCAACTGGCCGGCCGGTAGTGCGGTCAAACTTCTAGCGTGTTGCTGATAATACAGCCCTAGTAATTCACCGAGTACAAAAGCGCCGCCATTTGATTCGATAAATATTTCATTCTGGTCATTACGGATCACCCTTGCCATCTCCGGTTTTTGATTCAGGAATTTGACCGCCTGTAAAATTAAATAGTTGCTTGCAGCGACAAATGCCTGTCCCGGTGTCGTTTGGACATATTGGTTAATGGTTTGGTTCTGGTTGTGTTTTGATGTGAGAGGCTGACTGGTGGCATTGAGATCACAATAGGAAAGAGTTGTTTCGATAGATTGAGTCCATGGGGTAATACGTCTAGTCGCGCTGGTTACCCTTAATGAGAGCTTGACCCGGGCATTTCTGGTGGTGGCAAACCACCGGTCGACGTTGGCGTTCAATTTTTTCCACCAGATATCATCTGGGGCATAGTCAAAAGGCAGTTGATATTGTTCAATGGACAATTGAAAGCGGTAATCAGGATTAGTTATTTCGGATCTGAAATATCGACTTGCACTCACCAGATCGGAAAATAGCCATTGAACATCTTGCGGAATTTTTCCATGGTTAAAGTAATCAACCTGCTCTTCTCTTAGTTGAAGCGGGATCCCTGAAAAGTTATTAATGGGTAATACTTGAATGCTGATCGGTTGGCCAGGCACCGGTAGCCAGTTTAAGTGGCTAAATGCAGCGGCCTGTTGGTATTCTAATTTAGAAACCAAGCTGATCGGCTCAAATAGCGTTGATGCAGACAAGCCGTTGGTAGAAAGGCAAATTGCAATCCAGGTTATTGCCGACAATAACGTTTTTTTCTTATTCATAAGATAAGTATCCTAATCAAGCTCAGTGCTGTGTAGGGGTTATCGGCAGGCAGAAGGGGGGTCTTTAGTTACTCTTATCCCGAGTTAAGGTTATTTACTTTCGCGATTAAAGTCTCTGTGATAACTTCTCACGGCGACTAACGACCAATGCTTGTAAAGGATCTAATTGAGAGGTATCAGTTTTGATTATTTTTATACGTTGCTGGTCAATCAACTCTATTAATTCTTGTTTGGTCGGTTCGGATATTTTATGACCACTGCTGTCGGAAAATATATAACGC
>CAZOBX010000081.1:1365-21463 GCA_964578045.1 uncultured Kangiella sp.
TTCTTTCTTTTCTTTTTCCAGTCGTTGTTGTACCGCAAGTTTGGCTCTTTGTTCCAGTTGCTGCTGCTGTTTTTCGTTAATTATTTTTTGTTGTTTAAAGGCTTCATATTCCAGTTCCAACACTTCGATTTTGGCGGTGAGCTCTCTTGTCAGAGCGGTAATTGCATGACTAAAGTGAATTTCTTCATCCTCAATAAATGCTTGCAAACTGCTAGCAAGATATTGTTGTTGGTCATATCCAATGGTTACTAGATGTTCACCGGACAAATTAACAAAATATAATTTTTCAGTTAACTGATTACTCATCAACAGCTGGCTTCTTACTGACTTGCCTTCATTATCCAGATAATACCAACCTTCTTCTCGTAAACTTTGGATCTCGAAGGTTGCTTCTTTAGACGGGGCCCAGCTGTTAAAGCTGTCGATATTGGATTCTTCGTCGGAAAAAATATCTGCACAAATCATGACATCTAAATGCACTCGTTTTCCTTCCAGTTTTTTTCTGTGAAGCTCTTCAATTTCTAAGAAAAACGCTTTCATGTATTGATTAACCAATCCTTGCTGTTCGAAATGGTTAAATACCCGTTTCATGGTCTGAGGTACATCGGCTTCAAAGCGGAGATTATAATCGGGATCGCCAAAAGCACAACTGACACTCCAGGCAATGGTGTCCATGTCGGTTAATAGTTGTTGGCACTGCTTGCTTTGAGCACCATGTTCTAAGATTATATTATGCAAAACTGGGGGTAGTTGGTTTTCGAAAAAATCCAATAAAAAAATTGGAATTTCATCACCTTGAGTCTTCGATTTGATCAGGTGCCTGGTGTAAAAATCAGCTTCAATTTTACGTGATTTCTTTTCTATCTCTGCGATTAGCTTGGATTTATTGATATTGACCTTTTCTGTAAAACCCTGGAAATATTCATCCAACCGCCGGTTTGCAAGTGCAAAGGTTTTAATGGATACCTGATCTTTACTGGCTAGCCGGCCTATCAATAGGTCGATGGCATGTACAAAATAACTAGCCAGTTTGCCGGCATTCTCATCAAAATGAAAACCGATATTCACCAGTTTTTCTAAAAAGGTCACCGCAATATGCTTTTGATTGTCCAAAAAGCTTAAATCATCTAATGCCAATCTGGTGAAGGCGAGCTGCAAACTGTTGAGGATATGATAGAATTTTTGGTCGTATTCGGTATTGACGCGCAGAAAGTTGAACAATATTTCAACCACCTGTAGAGCGTTTTTTTCATAGGCAGCCAAAGGACGGCCCGCGATAAAATCGACCTCATTAAGCATTCTTAATACTGACAGCTCTTTAGATTGGCTAGCGGTTATTTTAGTCGCCAGATAGGTTAAAGCGTCTGATAGCTCTTTTGGGCTGATCAGGTCGTTACGCCAATCTGAACTTCTGGGTTCATAGAAGATCTTTTCTTCAAGACTTCGGTTGCGCTTTAACAGCGTACGGAGCTTCCTAGACATGAGCAGTTATATCCATCAAGTAGTTTTGTAAATATAGTCCAGTAAATGCTTTTATCCAATATTTTCTAAGTATAAATGCCTGACACTGCAGGATTTTTATCCTGATTGTGAAATGGTACCGTAATTTTTGACCATATTAGCCATTATTGCAGATATCTTGAAGTGAAGGGGTGATAAATGGTTTAATCAGTGCTACTTTGGTTTTGCTAAACGACTAAAAGCAGTTAGAATGTCGCAAAATAGTACGGACCGACGGTTTGTATTTTGAGCTTGGTTAATAACCTTCATAAATGAGATTAAACAGAAACTATGAATTTCTTAGAATTTGAACGCCCAATCGCGGAAATGGAAGCTCAAATAGAAGAATTGCGCTTGATAGGAGATGATAGCGAAATAAATATTAATGACGAGATTGAGCGACTTCAAGCCAAAAGCAAAGAATTGACCGTTCAAATCTTCTCTAAATTAGACGCTTGGCAAGTTGCCCAATTGGCCAGGCATCCGCTGCGTCCTTATACCCGTGATTATATTAACCTGATATTTACCGACTATGATCATTTAGCCGGTGACCGGGCTTATGCAGATGATTTGGCGATCATTGGTGGACCAGCAAGATTAGACGGTAAGCCGGTAATGATTATCGGTCATCAAAAAGGGCGGGATACCAAAGAGAAAGTGGCCAGAAATTTCGGCATGCCCAGACCTGAAGGTTATCGAAAAGCGCTTAGATTAATGGAAATGGCAGAAAAGTTTAACTGGCCGATCATCACCTTTATCGATACTCCCGGCGCTTATCCTGGAGTAGGCGCAGAAGAAAGAGGCCAAAGCGAGGCAATAGCGCGTAACTTGAAGATCATGTCTCATTTAAAAGTGCCGATTATTTGTACGGTCATTGGTGAGGGCGGATCCGGCGGCGCGCTAGCCATCGGCGTAGGCGACAGAGTGAATATGCTTCAATACAGTACTTATTCGGTTATTTCACCAGAGGGTTGTGCGTCCATCTTATGGAAAAGCGCCGACAAAGCACCGAGTGCGGCTAAAGCAATGGGAATTACCGCCAGACGATTAATCAAACTGGACTTAATCAATTCAATTGTCGACGAGCCTGAAGGTGGCGCTCATAAAGACCATCCAGCGATGGCAATCAATCTAAAGGCGCAACTATTAAAGGATATGGCAGAATTAGAGAAATTAAGCACTGATGAATTACTCGACAAACGCTATCAACGATTAATGTCTTTTGGTGTTCAGGAAGACTGGGACTAGGGCCTGTTGATCTTTGAACTAGTACAAATCTATGCATTTACTTGAATCAGCCCTGTTTGAACATCTAGAAAAAATAGTGGCTGATCACTCCACATTAAAGTCTACCCTATCTCTGGAAATTATTATTGCCTTAAGCGGTGGGCTTGATTCCTCCGCATTGCTACACGCAGCAGTCAATCTATTACAATCAGGAAAAATTACTCACCTTTCCGCCGCGCATGTTAACCATGGTCTACAACCGCAAGCAGATGATTGGCAGGCGCATTGCCAGAAGATCTGTAATCATTATCAGATCCCTTTGTTAAGCAAAGCATTTGATTTAGCCAATCAAGGCAAAACCAGTGAAGCCGATGCGCGAGAGACTCGTTATCAGTTTTTCGAACAATGCATTAAAAAAGATCAGTTGCTTCTTTTGGCTCATCATTCCGATGATCAGGCCGAGACCACACTGTTTCGTTTGTGTCGGGGAACGGGCATACACGGCATGGCAGGCATTCCCCAAGTTAGAAAGTTTAGTCAAGGTTTTATACTCAGACCCTGGTTAGAATTTTCCCGGGATGAATTGTCGGAATATGCCACAGAGAGTCAAATTGAATGGGTGGATGATCCAAGTAATCATTCCAATCTATACAGTCGGAATTTTATTCGTAATGAGGTTATCCCGCTACTTCGTTCAAAATGGTTAACGGTACCAAAATCAATCGCTCAGTTTTCCAGAATTGCCAGAGACCAAATTGAAATCCTTGATGAAGTGGCAGAACAAGATCAGTTAAGTATCGAAACCGAAACTGGGGTTTTGGATATATTGGCCCTGGCTAATTTGTCCCACGCCAGACAAAGAAATTTGTTGCATTTTTGGGTTAAGAAATATGCCAGTCAATCGCCCTCAACCGCAGAAATCGATGAAGTGATAAAGCAACTGTATTTGTCAAATCCATCGCAATTAAATAATAAAAAATCAATTAAAGTTAGAGCGGGTGGCGGTTGGGTCAGGAGTTTTGACCGTCAGTTATTTTATTACTTAACCGATGAACCTGCTGCCATTCAGCAAAACACTGTCTGGCAAGATATCAATCGAAATTTAAGACTAGACAATGGTCTGATCATTGGCACAAAATCAGCTAGAGATTCGATGGATAATTCTGACTCTGAAAACCCCGTCACCACCCAGAATTTACCAGTCAGATTGCCAAATGATCTTGAGGTAGTCAGTGTGAGACCGAGGATCGGTGGAGAATTAGCACAGCCCGAATATCGCAAGCATAGCGCGGAATTAAAAAAAATTTATCAGGAGCTAAGAATACCTGGTTGGAAGAGAAAATGGCTGCCAATCATATATTACAATGATCAACTGGTTGCCGTGCCCGGCGTTTTTAGCAATAAAAATATGCAGACCGGTGGCGAGGGGATCGTTTATTTTCAAAAAAAAGTGGTGACAATGAATCAGATTAGCTCGTCATACTGAATCCTGCATCGTAAGGTGGAATGGGTATAAAGTGTTGAAATCTGACTGTTCATGTCTGCTGAATTACGAGCGATTTTTTCGTGTCGCTCCCGGCGTTTCCCCGGTTACTTTTTTATAAGCTTTACGAAAAGCGGGCTCAGATTCGTAGCCACATTGCTCGGCAATATCTCCCATCGAGAGTGTCGATGTTTGTAACATTTGCCGCGCTTCTCTCATTCGCCAGGCGGTCAAATATTGCATAACAGGCGTGCCTACTAGCTGATTAAACCTTTGTGAAAAAGCTGAGCGGCCCATTGCGGCTTGTTGAGCCAATAGTTCAAGACTCCAACTTTTCTCTGGCTGACAATGAATTTTGGCGAGCGCCTTACTGATTTTATCGTCAAATAATGCTGCCAATAGGCCGGTCTGTAATTCCCCAGAGGTGATTTGCGAGCGGATTACCTGGACAAACATTAAATAAGCCAGTTGGTCAACCACACTATAATATCCGGGTTGTGCTGTTTTAAGCTCGCCGATTAGCAAATCAATCAAAGTGCGCAACTGACTGCCAGAACTTTGCTCGCTTAAATCAAGCACAATCACTCCAGGTAATGAATTCAAAAGCGGCCAGGCTGCTTTGTTTTTGAATTCAAAGAATCCACAAATCATTTGAGTCAACGGCCCGCTTGTTCCGGTCATTGCGACATCAATTTGATCTTCTGATGGCATCGTTTCGGAATTGGTGATGACGTGATGATTGTCGTGCGGTAGTACCACTAGATCACCGCTTGATAACAATTGTTTTTCTTGAGCTGGCATATGCAACCAGGCTTTACCACGTCCAATCAAATGAAACGGTATTCGGCGACTTCCCGAGGTATCAGTTGCCCAGTCGCCAAAATACTCTCCGTTGGAATAGATTTCGGCTTTGAGTTGTAATCGAGATAGCACAACGCTCAAAGCATCCGGGCTATTTAAACGCTCTTCTGGACGTTTAGACATAAATGTCGCACTTATTGGCATAGTTCGTTACTGATTAATGGATTATAGTAGCAACACGAGTTAGGGACAACCTGATTCATAGAATTTATCTTAATCTAAATAACGAGGAAAATATGATGAAAAGAATGACTTCAGCAATAACACGAACAGCGCTCGCCTTTCTAATGATTGTTGGTTTCTCAACTTCGGCGTTTGCCGGTACACCAGAAACCCGATCGGATGGCGTGACTGTTATCCATCTGGATGAATACAACGGCTATTTTGCGGCTAAAGAAACCCTTGCTAGTTTAAAGGCCGGGGTTTATGAGTTTGTGATTACTAATAAGGCTGAAAAGTTGGTCGGTTTTCAAATTCAGGGATTAAAAGACAGGAAGAATCTGGATATGTTTCCACTTGAGCCTGGTGAAACTAGAACTTCAAGAGTGACTATTGGTACTGATGGTGTTCGTTTCCGTTGTCCTATTAACCCAACTTCATGGGTTGAGTTAGACAATATCAAATAGTTAATCCATTGTTTGAGCGGGATAGTAGTGGTTATGAGTGTCCACTACTGTTCTTTCAAATAGTTTTTGCGGAGAAATTGTAATGTATGATTTAGATAATGTTAATGCACTATCTCTCTATCATTTTGTTGGTTGCCCTTATTGTGCAGCTGTCAGTCTGTTTATTGATCAATCCGAATTGAATATTGAACACAGAGATATCTCAATGAATCCCCTCTATCAAAAAGAGTTACTCAAAGAAGGCGGTAAGCTTCAGGTCCCTTGTTTAAAAATCGAAAACCAGCGAGGTCAAGTTAATTGGTTGTATGAGTCGCAAGATATCCTTGACTATCTGGGTCAGATTAATCAGCAGGTGATTGTTGCCGATTGAGTACCGCTTGCTTTATGTCTAATATTTTTCAGTGACCGCGTATTCGTCACCATAATATTTGCTGGTGGTTTTAGTATGAAACTCAATGGCTTTTACTGGTGGGTATTTAGCTTTTCCCAACCCCGGTAATACTTGAAGCATTTCCTCTTCCCAAAGATAAACGGCCATGGGAAAGGAAATTCGCGCTTTGTTATAACGATTTTTATCCACCGGAATACTAACCCGATGAGTGGTTGATGGCAGAATATCATTGCTAATCCTTTGCATATAGTCACCGGTATTGATGACGATACTTCCTTTAGGCGGGTGCAACCTTATCCATTTCATATTTTGTCGATTGAGTAGTTGCAAGCCTTCCAGATCTTGAGCCGGTAAAATCGTAAATAAATCAACATCCTCGTGTCCTAACATACGTCCCGCACCACTTTTAACATCATCTTGTTTCAGTGGAGGATAATAATTCAAACGAAAACCAAAGTTGGGTTGATGCAACTTCTGGTCAAAAGAATGTGGGTCACATTTTAGATATCGGAGGATCCCTTGCATGATTGGTAAAATAAGTGGTTCATGTGCCAAACACAGTTGTCTAAAAAAGGGTTCGTAATCGGGTTTGGGCCAAAAAGCACTTTCCTGATAGCTCTGGTCATGATCCATATCGAATGCTCTACGACAAAAGACCCAACCTTCGACCAGATCCGGATGGATAATGGTGGTTTGTTTTATCGGAAAATATCCTTGATTAACCGAACCGTATCGTTTGGCATGATAGGTTTCTTTCTCTGCTAAACTCAAAGTTTCAAACAATTCGCTAATTTTTTGTTCTGCGGTTTCATACAATTCCGTATCGATGCCATGCCCGGTCAATATCACAAATCCGATTTCCTGCATGGCACTACCAAGCTGTTCAGCAAACTCTTCAGCGGCGTTTTTCTTTCCCGCTAAAAGAGCCGTCATATCAATGGTCTTGATTTTAAAATCCTTATCAAATTCCTCGGCCGAATTTTTATTACCGGCTGATTCACTGAGCTGATAATTTTGATCTTTATTCACTTGATCGAATTTCTTAAAGTCCTGATTGACGGCATTAACGCCATCTGACTGTCGCTTGCTCATAATAAAAACGCCTTAAATTTTCGAAACAATGTAGCCAATTAAAACCGCCATCAAAGTGGCTGGAACAATCCACTTTATCCAATAATAATAGACCTTGTGCCATCTTTTGTCGTTTAATCCAAATACCGCTTTTAATGCGCTGTCTTTACTTTGTCCCCAGCTAAAAGCCAGTATTGCGAGCATACTTCCAAATAATTGCATCCCGGAACCAAAAATCAAATCCAATATACCGATCAGGCTTGGGTCGATGGCAATCGGTAAAATAATAATCGCTTCGATTAAACAAATGCCGATAATGATTTGTTTTCTACTGAATCGTCGACCCAAAGCATCATTGATCCCTGCGAGTAAAACTTCAAGTGCGGCGATGCTGGAGATAAAGGTAACCATTAGTAGAGCGAACAAAAACAGGCTACCAACCACTTGGCCAAAAGGTAGTCGTTGGAAAAGCTCCGGTAAGGTTGAAAATAATAGCCCGGGTCCTTGATCCATCGCCAATCCTAGGGAAATAACAGTGGGTACGATGAATAGGCCTGCCATCAGTGCCGCGCCGACATCGCCAAGCGCCATGTAAACCGATGATTTACCCAGACTCTCCTGAGAACGGAGATAACTACCAAATACCACTAAAAAGGTTCCACCTAAGCCTAACGAGAAAAATGCCTGACCCAGCGCGGCAAAAATATGCTCCCGTTGTAACTCTGCAAACTTAGGGGTTAAAAATTCAGCTAAATTCTCAGTAGATTTTTCTAATTGCAGTACAAAAAGGATCAGGAAAATCATCACTAAGACAAAAAAGGGAACGAATATTTTACTAATGGTTTCTATGCCGTTTTTAAGTCCTTTGACTAACACCACATAAGAAAGCAATAACAAGCCAATACAAATGGCGTATTGTAATTTATAGTCGCTGAGGTTTTCGTTGTACTGCAGCATATTTTCTGCGCTAAAACCGCTAAATACACTAAAACCGGTCAAGTATCCGATGTTGGCGATTACAGAAATATAATAGGACTCGGCCACCAATACGGTAAATAGTAACAGGCAGCCCACTGTCAAACCGGCGCGTTTTCCCCACATGGCTGTGAACGCACCGATGGGGCCTTGTCGGGTTGTTCGGCCCAATCCCCATTCAGCCATAACAGCGGGAACGGCAAATAAAAAAGTGAATAACAAATACACCACTAAAAATGCGCTGCCGCCGTATTCCCCCATCATATATGGAAACCGCCACACATTGCCGAGGCCAACGGAAACCCCGATCATGGTGATGATGGTGGCTAAACGACTTGAAAATATAGGGCGATTAGATTTGACCGGATTATTAGACCTGATTGATTGATTAGACAAAGTTATTGACCTGCCTTATCGATGAGAGTGGTTTCAAAGTTCGCCGACAATCTGACTTCAAGTAATTCTAAATCGCTTGTTAATGCTTTGAACGAATGAGTTGCTTTCGCCGGAATAACAAAAGAGTCACCCGCTTTTAACGTCGTATTTGAATGAGGTTCACAATACAAATCCAGTTTACCCTCTAAGATAAAAATAAATAAAAACTCATTATTGTGGCAAAGTAAAACCGGCGGACATGTTTTCGAATATTTAATAACGTAAGCGCCGACCAGGCCCTTAGTGGCGTGACCAATTCCGATATCTCGTGCAACAAAACCCTCTACTCTCCATGATTGCCACTCAGCTAACTCTGCTTGATGACGAACAAAATTTTGTCCACCATATTGTTTCTCTGGTAAGTCCTTTCCAGTGGGCAATAACATTTGATGATCGGCATGGGTTTCATGTTCGGCTGGGCAACCAATCTCAACGACCTCCATTCCCGCTGAGCTTTCTAATACGCAGTGGCGAATTTGTGGCGGTTGCAAAACACAGTCGCCGGCTTTTAAAATAAATTCTGGTCCTTGATCTTCATAAACCAGTCTGACCCAGCCTTTGTAACAATAAATCATCTGGAATCGAATTTTATGAAAATGCACGTAGTCGGCTACGGGGCCTGCGTCGGGTATTTGAATATGCGAGGCGATAAACCGGCCGCCTTGACGGTTCGGGATCAGATCCCGATAACGCATTCCGGCGCGGCCAACATGCCAAGCTGAATTTTTATCCATTGGTGTCAGCACAAAAGATTGATTTTCTTCTGGTAATTTTATCGGTCGGTCAAAATCGACGAATTCGATGACTGTTCCATTGGGGGCGGTGACTGATTCAGGAAATTTTCCACTGCCTTCTAATCTTATACAACCGGGCGATATCTCCAGTCCTATTTGTAATCGAAGTCGAATACCATAACCGCTGATTACTGCGATTAGTGGATTGTCTGCCGGGAAAATGGAATCGACCAGAAAGCCTAAATCATCGGTATAAAACTTTAGAGTTTGCTCTAAATCATTACAAGGCAGCATGATTTCGGCGTGGAGAATTTTATTGTTAGATCGAGTTGATAACAACGTGGTTATTTCTTCCATATTGATCCACCTTTTTATACTATTTTAGGCCTTTATATTATTGGTCCCGGCGCTCAGTGCTCGAAGTCATGATGGAGCACTCTCGCTTTGCTCTTATAGACCGAAAGGACTGAATTATATTACAACATAAATCAAAATCTGTCTGAATGTTTATATTTAAGAAAAGACTATGACCAATCAAAACCGAACGGTTTTTTATTGTTGTTAGTAGTAGATAATTAACCATTTGCCGATTTGTTAACATAATCTTACAACATTCCGAGTTTTCTTACCGATGATGCAACTACCTCACATCCCTTATATTATATGCTGTTCAGGGTGGTAGCATTATTTTGTTGGTCATAAATCGATTTCTGATAAAACTTTTAAGAGTTTTATGCAAACTATTGAAGCTGACCCTACGTCATATCCTTTAATATCTGCAAATTCGCTTGGGGAATTCACATGAATAAGAAAATCATAAAGGTCGTAGCGCCAATTGCTATCCTGCTCTTCGGTATAGGTTCATTTAAAATGCTTGAAGCCGGCAAGCCAGTACCGGAAAAGAAAACCGAAGAAATAAGACCGCTGAGCGTTTATATTGAACACGCCCAAAGAAAAGATGTTTCGTTACTGGTTTCGACCCAGGGGGAAGTCCGCGCGCGCACCGAAGTTGATCTGGTAGCGCAAGTAGCCGGACGAGTGGTATCGATATCATCAGAGTTTACCGAAGGTGGGATCGTCTCCGAGGGCGTTTCGTTAATCAACATCGATGATGCCGATTACAAACTCGCTCTAACTCAATCGCAAGCTGCCGTCGCTGAAGCAGAAGTTGGTGTTCAGCAGGCCGAGGCCCTTGCTGATGTCGCTAGAAAGCAATTGGGAAGTTCAAAAAAACTCTCTCCACTAGCGCTCAATATACCCCAGGTCGCGCAAGCTAAAGCCAGACTTAAAGCTGCCCGTGCATCCTTATCATTAGCTGAATTAAACCTTGCCCGAACTAAAATTTCTTTGCCTTTTAATGGTCGTGTTACCGAAAAAAGTGTGGACGTTGGACAATACGTTAGTCTCGGTACCTCTTTGGGACGCGCTTTTTCGACCAGCGTAGTTGAGGTGCGAGTACCTTTGGATGACGACGAACTGGCCTCTCTGGATTTACCAATAGGATTTATCGCTGATGGCGAAAATCCACTGATAGTTGATTTAAGCGCGATGGTCGCTGGTAAAATGCAATATTGGCAAGGCGAGTTGGTTCGACTTGACGCCTCTATTGATAGCCGCACACGTACCTTGTTTGGTCAAATAGAAATAAAATCACCCTATGATAAGAATGTGTCTCAAAACAATATGCCACTTGCTGTAGGAATTTACGTAAAAGCTGAAATCAAAGGACGACGCATAAGTGATGCCACGGTTATTCCAAGAGATGGTTTGAGAGCTGGCAACAATGTTTTTGTCATCAATTCAGAAGATAAACTCGATGTTCGAAGAGTTGATGTTATTCATAGTTCTTCAAAAATAGCAATTATTGGTTCCGGGGTTAAGCCAAATGACCGAATTATTGTTTCGTCCATACGAAACCCTATTCCGGGAATGCGGATTTCTGCTCTGGAATCTAACCTAGCGGACAAGAAGGATGATGAAGATAAGAAGGATGATGAAGAGAATAAAGCCATTGCTCTTGCGGGAGCAAACTAATGGAAAGAATGATTGCATGGTGGGCAAATAACCCAGTCGCTTCAAACTTATTAATGGTCGGAATTATACTCGCTGGCATATTAGGTTTCTTTGCGATGGAAAGAGAGACTTTTCCATCCTTTAAACCGAGTCAGGTCAAAATTGAGTTTGTCTGGCCAGGCGCTGCGCCTCAGGAAGTTGAAGAGCAAATCATTCTTCGCATGGAAGAAGCGCTTAGTAATTTAGATAATGTTTACCGAATTTATTCCACTGCGACTGAAAACTATGGTGAGATTGAAATTGTCACTTATCCATCAGTTGATATGGAATCATTTTTAAATGAAGTAAAAGGCATCGTTGACTCAGTGAATGCACTGCCAAGGGATATGGAAAACCCCAGAGTGAGTCGAGTGATTTACCGGCAAGAAGTCTTGCGGGTGGCGGTTCATGGAAATTTGGATGAGCGAACTCTAAAAAATCTGGCAGAAGATATACGAGATGAAGTGGCTGCACTACCTTATGTATCTATTGTCAGTTTGTTCGGCACACGACGAGAAGAAATCACCATCGAAGTTTCAGAAGATTCCTTGCGTAAATACGGAATCAGTTTTGCCGATGTTTCGGATGCGATCCGAGGCAGTTCGATCAATGTATCTTCTGGCCGAGTCAGGACAGAAACAGGCGACGTTTTACTCAGAGCCAGAAATCTGGCAAATTCTGAACGTGAATTTAAAGAAATTATTATTCGTCAAACTGACAATGGCGCAATCGTTCGTTTAGACGATGTTGCGACGGTCGTAGACGGTTTCGAAGATGAAGAAATTTTAGCGACCTTAAACGGAGAACCCGCGGTACTGGTTCAGATCATGTCCACGGACAAGATGCAGATTGTTAAGCTCAGCGATTCAGTTCGCTCATGGATGGCGGAGCGAGAGAAGACCTTACCTGAAGGTGTTGGATTATCCATTTGGTTAGACGAGGCTAATACCTATAAGTCTCGGATGAATACGATTAGCAGCTCTGCTTCGTTGGGGCTGTTGCTGGTGTTTCTGGTGCTGTTTTTGACCTTACGACCTAAAGTAGCATTTTGGGTGACGGCTGGAATTGCGGTCGCTTTTATGGGCACCTTCGCGATGTTGCCTGCTAACGATGTTTCGTTAAATATTTTGTCGACGTTTGCGTTCTTATTGGTGCTGGGTATTGTGGTTGACGATGCGATTGTGGTGGGCGAAAGTATCTATGAGCACAGTCATAAATATAAGGGTGTCGATGCGTCGGTAAAAGGTGCCATGGCGGTATCTAAACCGGTTATTGTTGCGGTCTTAACCACTATCGTTGCATTCGCGCCATGGTTTTTCTTAACTGGCGAAGATGCTCAGGCGACCAAACAATTATCGATTGTAATAACCGCGGCCTTGACCATATCCATTATTGAAGCATTCTTCATCTTACCCGCTCATTTGCGTCATTTAAAACATCGAGAAAAATTAGGTCGGTTCGCCGCGTGGCAGAAAAGGATTGAACAGAGATTGGTTAAGTTTGCCCGCACTACCTATCACGGATGGGTGAGCGCGGCGGTAAAACACCGTTATCTCACCACTAGCATTTTCCTCGCCATGTTTGTGATCAGTCATGGTATATACAGCAATGGCTGGGTTAAATTCAGCTTTATGCCGGAGGTAGAAGCTGAAATCATTTATCTAAACGTTACCCTGCCAACGGGGACTCCATACAAACGGGCGCTTAAAATTTTAGATCAGCTGCAAGAAGCCGAACTCAAATTAATTGATGAAGTTGAAAAGCGTGCTATATCTGAAGGTGGTACCGGCAAATTAATTCAAGGTTGGTACACTCGCTCAAGACGAGATAGCGTGATCGCCATCATTGCTCTGGCGCCGCCGGAAGAAAGAGATCTGTCGGCTAAAGAAACCGCACTACGGCTCAGAGAGCTGGTGGGTGATGTGCCTGATGCGGATGAGATCGAAATCAATTACACCATGAATAATTCCACCCCGCGGGTAAGCTTTGTATTGAAACATCGTGACATGAAAATGTTGCAGGCTGCGGCCAATGATCTCAAAGCGAAACTACATGAGTATGAAGGAACTTTTTATGTTCGCGATAATATGCGCGGCGAGACCTTTGAACTGCATCTTCAATTATTGCCCGGTGCAGAGAAGCTCGGTATCGATTTAGCCATGGTTTCCGAGCAAGTTCGTCAAGCTTATTACGGAGAAGAAGTGCAACGTTTGCCACGGGAGAATGGTGACGTCAGGGTGATGGTTCGATATCCCAAAGAATCCCGTTATAACCTGGAAAGCTTAAATAACTTTAGAATTCGAACCGATGATGGTCGCGAGATACCATTGTTATCGGTAGTTGATATTGAAGTGGTAGCGGGTGTTCAACGAATTCAGCGGCAGGATGGTGAGCGAGTGGTCAGAGTTACCGCGGATGTAACCAGTGATGTGATGAGCGATATTAATGATGATGTAGTGAATAATTTTTTACCGACGCTGGAAACTAAATATCCGGAAATTGTGGTTAGGCATAGCGGTCAGGCTCAAGCTGAGGAAGAGTTTCTTAATGAGTTGCTGTCGTTATATCTGGTGGCATTATTTGTGATGTACGCGTTGATTGCTGTGGCATTTAAATCTTATTTTTTGCCGTTACTGATTATGACAGCGATACCTTTCGCATTTATGGGCGCTGTTTATGGGCATCTGGCTTTTGGCGTTTCCATGGCAATGTTTTCCTTCTTCGGCATTGGCGCTGCGGCAGGTGTGGTGGTCAATGATAATCTGGTATTGGTGGATTACGTAGAGAGACTTCGTAGAGAAGGAAGAAGTGCCGTAGAAGCGGTGGTCGAAGCGGGAGTTGCGCGGTTTAGGCCTATATTGCTAACCACGGTCACTACCTTTGTTGGTTTAGTTCCTATTATGTTGGAACGTTCGACTGACGCTCAATTCCTTAAACCGGCGGTGTTAGCTTTGGCCTTTGGAGTTTTATTTGCGTTATTTGTTACCGTGTTCCTGGTGCCTTCGCTTTACTGTGTGGGGGATGATATTACATCGCTTAGTAAGAAAGGCTGGAATTACATTAAGGGGCAGCTTGGTATTACAGTACATGAAGATCATACCGGTAGCTCAGAGGCGGTGGATCAGAAACTCATCAAATAAAAACAATACCTGTTCATGATTAGTACTTTTTAGGCCCCGCTCCGTTGGGGCTTTTTTATGCCTTGGGTATTGGAAAGAAAGTTTTTAACAAGAAGATATTAACTTTTTACACAAAAATTCGATCTCATTGTTTAATTATTGAGCAAGTGGTTTTACTTGATAGCTTTTCATTAGCCATATCGTCGATGGTTGAGCAGTTAAAAAGAACAATTGGTCGAGATCAATTTATTATTTCAGGAACGCGTTCAAATAATTAAGGTGTGAACTAGTTCCGTTTTATAGTTGGCAGGAAATTGTAATATTTTGTTATATTTACACCGCAACATAAAAATACATAAGGAAGACTGGCTCTAAATATTGGTTAGACGGATATCTTACAACTGCAATCTCTCTTTCAGCCTTTTCTTAGGAAATTAAAAATAATTTCAAGGAGCAGTGTATCTTTTTTAAGATTTTTCGTAAAGCGGTCCCTTTTTGTATTTTCAATTAAAAACACGTTTATTATATGTTTTTTAATCGATAAACATAGTGAGTATTGCAATTTGGCGGATACAGACTAACTTTTGGCGGAATTAGAACAATGTCTTATTTGGTTTTTTGGAATAATAGGAGTTAACTTTTTGGAGAAAATAACGACTGGCGATGGCTTGAGAAACGACTAGATCTAGTAAAATTGTCTTGATCCCCGAGATTCTTTATTACAATTATGGTTTTTCATTCAAAACATCGGCTAGGAGCAAGGACCGCCCAATAATAACGTATTGGCCATTGCAGCAGAACCAGATAAAGGCAGTGGCATCAAAAACTCTCGCAGCGGATTAAGCCTGTCTTTAGAAGTCCTGCGCGAAGGTGATAGCCAGGTGGATTAGAAGCTTGACCGCTTCGGGCTAAGCGTCAAAGACTTGATGACGATGGTAACCTAACTTGAAAAACGTGGTGTTCACTTTAAAAGCCTGACCGATAATATTGATACCTCGAGCCCTGCCAGTCGTTTCTCTTTTCATGTGATGACCAGCCTAGCACAAATGGAACGGCAACTCCTGATTGAACGCACTCGCTCCGGACTAGAAGCTACACGAAAATGTGGGCGAGTCGGTGGCCCTAAACGCGCAATGACGGAATCCAAAATCGAATCTGCTAAACAACTGTTGGCTAATGGTATTCCACCTAAAGACGTGGCGTACGATTTGGTCGTTTCGGTAGCGACTTTATATCGTTGGCTTCCGGCACCAGAAAGGTTCTAAAACAAACATCATCCAATTGAAAAAATTTAATCCTTATACCCTACTAAATAGGAATGAAGTCATGTTATTAAAAGAAAAATATCTTTTTAAGTGTTTTTTTATCTTTCTATTATTACATTCGCTTCAAATTTTTGCTGAGCCTAATCCTGCCTTTTTACTTCAGGATCCGTTATTTATTGAAAAGAAGAGTATTGGTAAGTCGTTTCCTAAAGTTTGGAAGATTCTGCAAGATCAACGTGGTTTTATCTGGTTTACGTCACCAAAGGGATTGTTTCGATTCGATGGTCATAGAACTATTCGTTACCAATACAATGAAAAGTCAACTCAAGGCCTATCAGGTCATCCAGGAAGGGCCTTACTAGAAGACAAAGACGGTAATTTGTGGGTTAGCACAAGAGGAGGTGGACTAAACCGTTTTGACCCAATGACAGAGCAATTTCAATCTTTTAGAAAGAGCGACGCCCCAAATAGCTTATCCAATAATATTGTATCCAAGCTAACTCTAGGCGATGGCGAAATTCTATGGGTTGGCACCCGTCAAGGTCTCAATAAAATCGATCTGAAAACCAATATTAGCAAGCGTATAAAACTGTTATCCCCTAAAAATGATCAGCCAGAAAAATTGTCTATACGGGCGATATTTGAGGATAGCAAAAAGAATCTTTGGATAGGCACCGCTAACCACGGACTGTTTGTTATTAACGATAAGGAAATCGTCGTGAAACGCTATTCGCAAAGCGAAAAAGAACAAAGCCGACTGTCACACAATACGGTATTAAGTATTCTGGAAGACGATAAAGGTGATATGTGGGTTGGCACTAGAAAAGGAATTGACCGTATTCACACTAACGGAAGTATTAGTCACTATTTTAATAATAAAGTAAGTGGCAATGAGTCAACTAATAATTATATTGCTACCCTAACGAAAGACAGTGAAGGGAGAATTTGGGCTGGTAGCTGGTTTAATGGACTTTTCTTATTTGAAAAAAATAACGATAAATTTCGTCCCATAAGCGTTGACGATAGTTATAGCTCATTATTGATATATGATATTTACCAAGATGCCTCTGGCATGCTATGGGTCGGATCAGATAGAGGCCTTTATGTGACAAATCCTGCGTCTTTATCAGTAGTGCAGATTAAACATAAAAGTGATGCCCTTGTGCTACCATTTGTGTTTGAAGATTCTGCTGGAGGTATATGGTTAAAAGGTAACGATGGACTTTATTATTCTGACGCTATGAGTGAAGACATTTCGCATTCTGAACATAGAATTGCGATTAATGATGAAGTATTTTCGATGGCGGAGGATGCTAATGGGGTTCTTTGGATTGGAACATCGAGTGGATTAAGGCGATATACACCAGAAGATAAAATCGTTAATTGCAGGGTTTCGTCAAGTAGTTGCCCTCAATTTTTCGCGGAAGCCCAAGTTTGGTATATCGGTGCTCAGAAAGAGAATATTCTTTGGCTAGGCTTGGAAAATCGCGTCAATAACAATAACGCTGGACTCGTGCGGTTTAATACTGTGTCTGGTCAGTATGAGCAGTTTGAGTCACAACATTCAGTAAATGATGCAGCCAATATAAGTACCGAACGGTTGCTGTTTGTAGGGAACAGCGGTGGCCTCGGTATAATGAATAAGCAGACGAGGGAAGTCTCAAACATCCATCCCTCTGATTTCAACATTGAAACCGAATTTAACAGAGTTATCAAAGCTGAAAACGATAGCTATTGGTTAGCAACTGAGAAAGATGGATTGATAAGATACAATATCAACAGCAATAAAGTTGAGTTTAATAGTAAAACGGTATTACCCGATCAACAAGGAGTAGTTTCCATGTCTTTTGATTTGCACGGGAATATCTGGATGGTGCTTCCACTATCGCTGGGAATGATTCAGGGTGATTTGAAAAAAGCTTATCAATATGATGACACCATAGGAATACGAACTCAGGGATACGCTCAAAGAAAAATAATAACGACAAAGTCTGGTCATATCATAACGGGTGGTCAACGTGGTTACCTACAATTTGACCCTCTTATATTGGCCACCTTACGGCCAAAGTCAAAAACAACACTCACTAATTTTAGGTTAATTAACAAGTCAGTTCCTATTTCCTCAGCGTCCAGTAAAACAGTACTGAAACATCCAATTCATAGCACTCAAGAGCTCGTACTAAGCCATCAAGATTACCTTTTTTCCATCCAATTTTCATCAATAGATTATTCCTTTTCAGATCGTGCTCGCTATGCTTACAAACTTCAAGGTCTCGATAAAGAGTGGATAACGACAAATGACAACATTAATGAAGCCGTGTACTCTACTTTACCCCCTGGCGATTATCGTTTTCGAGTCAAAGTAGATAATGGACCCCTCACTAAAGCGGAAGAAACGTCACTAAAAATTAAAATACTGCCTCCATGGTGGCGTACATGGTGGGCCTACAGTTTTTACATCTTGGGTATTTCGATAGTTGTATTCTTTCTATTTTGGTCTTTCTATCGGCGCAAGATTGCAGAAAATGCTACTAGCTCTGCTTTAGAATTAGCTAGTACCAAAGAACGTCTTTTTGCCAATTTATCCCATGAATTTCGTACACCACTAACTTTGATATTGGGGCCAGCTGACGCCATTGAAAAAGGCAAAGATATTTCTAGTAACATTACGTTAATTAAACGCAATGCGCGGCGATTACTCTCTATGGTTGACCAACTGTTAAAACTGGCGAAATTAAAAGACGGACATAACAAGCCCTTGATTTCGGAGAAAGTTAGCACTACATGTCATTTCGTAGAACGGACCTTTGCTGCAATAGCACAAGAACGAAATATTCATTTCAAGCTATTAGAACCTATCAATAATACATTATGGATCCAGAGTACTTATGGCGCATTGGAGACGATTCTTGTTAATTTAATATCCAATGCGTTTAAATATACTCCTTTAAATGGGGAAATTATTTTATACGTTGATAGCAGTGATTCAAAATACGTTGATTTCAGTGTTTCCGATACAGGCTGCGGAATAGCCGAAGAAGAACATACGCGAATTTTCGAAAGGTTTACACGCCTGGAAAGTACGTCCAACTTTGCTTCCGGTACAGGTATTGGCTTAGCATTAGTCAAAGAGCTTGTAGAGTCATTGGGCGGGCAGATTGACGTGAGAAGCCAAGTGGGTAAAGGCAGCACATTTACATTCTCGTTGCTTAAACTCGATGAACCTGGAAATAGTTCTCAAAGCGAAGAAACATCGTTTTCACCTAATGAGTTTCCGAACTTACTAGAATCGGACGGCGACTTTAGCATGGCCAATAAGATATTTCTTGAATCTGAACTTCCAGAGCGACTAGTCAGCAAGGAAACGATTGATGCCACTAATCAAGAAAATAATAAGCCCCGTATACTAATCATTGAAGATAATATCGAAATGAGGAGCTTCCTAAAACAGTCGTTGCAACAACGCTATACCATACTGGAAGCCGAAAATGGAAGTGAAGGCATAGCACTTGCTAGTGAAGAGTGCCCAGACCTTATTGTTTCAGATGTAATGATGCCTATCATGGATGGTTTTCAACTGGTTGAAGCTATTCGAAAGAGCATTGTCACCAGTCATATTCCTGTTGTTTTATTAACAGCTAGAGGGGATCGAGAGAGTAAATTAAAGGGGCTATCCGATCTCGCTGACGATTATATTACCAAACCCTTCGATGTGGATGAATTAGTTGTACGTATAAATAATCTGCTTTCAATCAGGTCTATTTTACGCAGCAGTTTTGGTGCGGCTATTGAACAGGGATTGAACGCCAAAAAGGTCAAACATTTTTTAAGTAACAAAGACCGACAGTTTTTTGAGCGCTTTAAACAGTGTATTGAAGAATGCTATACAGACCCAATATTAAGCCCTACAATGATTGCCGCTAGATTAGCCATAGGTGATAGACAAATGCGCCGTAAACTCGTGGCTATTTCTGGCTTTGGTTTCAGCGAGTTTTTACGAAATTTTCGATTGGAACAAAGCTTGACTCTATTACAGGGTGATCTCCAGATTGACCTCATCGCCTTTCAGACTGGATTCGGCTCGGGAACCTATTTTACGCGTTGTTTTAAAGCAAAATATGGTAAAACTCCCAGCGAGTATCGAACTGAATTATTGGCCACAGCAGGTGACACTGTGAATGAAATTTAAACTTCAATTCACTACTTACGCGCAACACCGCATAAGTAGTGACTAATTTACTTACTGAGACTATGGGCAGTTCGCCAGGCACGAGGCAAGTTGCGCGCCACAATTTGATCCGCCCAACTCCCTGCAATCTACAAGATCTCCCCAGCAGGCCAGAGTACAGGCGTCAGGAG
>CAZOBX010000082.1:0-21423 GCA_964578045.1 uncultured Kangiella sp.
CCATAATGGCATCCAGATCATCATTTGGACCTCGACGCACGCTGGCAATTTGTTGTTGCAGATCCTTTTTATCCGTCTTTAGTTTTTTATTAAAATCGGCAAGCAATTGACGCTCTTTATCGATATTTTTCTTTAATTTCTTCCAATCCTTTCGATCGGTGAGTAAATTCATTTTATTGCTTTTGGCTCTTTTAGACAAGCGACTAAATTCAATTTCTAGCGCTTTGAACCGCTTTTTATTAGCTTGTTTATCGAGTGCGCTTTTCCAGTAGGATTGTAATTCGGACTGTGATTTATTTAATTTATCCAACCGTTTGACGGTTATCAAATCAGCTTTAGCGACGAGTTCTTTAATATCATCTTCGGTCATTTCAGGTAAATCAACAGCGCTAATTTCCGCGCTCAATTTTTCTGTCATCCGACCGCCTTCTAGAGCACCACTGGTTGTCCTCGGCGTATTTAATTGAATACCATCAATGGTCAATTCATCGATCAAGATTTTTTTCCATAATAAAGCACCGGTATCAATTGCAAAGTTGATTTGTTTTACTTCAAATAAATTATTCATCGGCTGATCAGGATCAGCGGCTTGCAGGCCATCAATTTCTATCCTTAAAGGGAACAACGACAAATCGACTTGATCAACTTCCACTTTTGCACCGAGCACCTCAGAACCGGCTGACTCGATTCCATTGGCAATGAGTACTGGCGCCACTAAGTACCATCCCATAGCTAACAGTAGTCCGAGTACAAAAAATGCGATGACACCCCATAATCTAACAATTTTCATTGGTCTTTCCTTTTTATATCGTAACTTGACTTTCGAGCTCTCACTGACGCTACCCTCTCTCCCTCAAGGAGAGGGGGTCTTCACATTATTTTTTACTTAGGTTCTATTCAGAATACAACTGCCAAAACTTGGAAGCTTTTAACATTTTCATTACTTTCAACTGTTCTATTTTTTTCAGCCAGTTTTCCCGATAAGCCACTACCATCAATTTCACTATCGGAAACACAATAATCGCCACTAGCAAGCCAGTCACAAAGGATCCCATCACGCCGCTATAATAAAAATTACTCCACCTACCCAACAGGGTATTAAAAAATGATTCCCAAACAGGTAGCAAGGATGGCATCTGTAGGATACTCAGTCCAACGGATTCGAAAATCGGCGATAATAAATAACCAATCAATGCGAACAGCGGATAACTGACAATCAGTAAAGTTAAATTAACCCTGAACCATAGAGCGATTAATACTATGAATAAATTATGCAGCGATATCAAAGGAGTAAATCCGATAATAATGGCAAGTGAAACCGCTATCGCTAATTGACCAGGTGATTGTTCGGAGTTTAGTGCTTTAAGGAGTTTTACCAGAATGGTGAGCATTGTATTTGTCCTGTTTACATTTTATTGTCGGATTGGGCAATACATCGATTGGCCGAGCATTTTAATTTTGGTTTGGCGATATATTGACAAATTCCGACTAGCCCCTTGTCATCTATCTGTTTGGCGCGCTTTTGATTGATCGAATTAACTTTACGGCGCAGTTGAATAACATCGGTATTTTTATTGGAATAAATCAGATAAGTATTATATCCGCCACAGGGGGCCGGTGATAAGCCGATTGACTGGCACTGTGAAACCTGGTCGCATTCAACATCGATATGAGTTTCGATGACAAAATCAACTAGTGATTTAATTTCTTGGAGATCGATGCGTTCAGCTTGCAATGAAGCAGGGTTGCTGTTGTTATCATCGATATTTTGTTGCGCACTAGACAATTGTGCAACACTAACAAAACAGACAAAAAGTGAACGAAGTACAACTTTTTTCATAAATTCCCTTTGGCTTGAATTGAATAACGACTTGGTACGGTATCACCAGTATAATCTAACTGATTTTTGAGTTAATATCCATTGACTTCTAGTTTTGAAATTGACCAATTGCTAGAAGTTCGTATACTCAACAAAAATAACAATGGGCACTTATGGAGTCGCGATGACTAACTTTATTATCGAATTCAAAAATGCCCTGTCAGATGATTATTGTGATCATTTGATCGAAAAGTTTGAAGCATTTCCCCACAAAGAGGCCGGTAGAACCGGTGCCGGTGTCGATAAAAAGAAAAAAGACAGTCTGGATTGTTACATCAGTCGTCACCCAGAGTGGCAGCAGGAATGCAATCAACTAGCAAATATCGTTTTAAAAGCAACCGTTGCTTATGCTCGCCAATTTCCTTTTTTACTTACCGGGGCTATTTCGCCCTCTATCCAGGACCCCACCACTAAGCAAATTCGAACCATTACTCATCAGGATATCTCACAAATTGATGATCAACAAATCGAAAACTTAGTGAAAACGATTTTTCGCCTGGATAATATTAATATGCAACGTTATACCAAGGGACAAGGTGGTTATCATCATTGGCATTCAGAGCATTACCCACATCCAAGTGATAAAAACCAAAAGTCCTTGCACCGGGTATTATTGTGGCTGTTGTATTTAAACGATATTGAAGAAGGTGGTGAGACTGAATTTTATTATCAAAAGGCAAAAATTAAACCGACCAAAGGCAGCTTGATATTAGCACCGGTTAACTTTACTTATACTCACCGGGGCTGTGTGCCGGTTTCTGCTGACAAATATGTGTTGGCTTCCTGGATGATGTATAAAGATGCCAGTCAATTGTACCCGTGATACTTGTGGAAATTCCACAGCGGATTTATGATTGGTAAAATAGTTTCAGTCACATTTATTTACATCTTCTGGAAAAATAAACTGCAACTTATTACTGCTTACTACGTCATAGTAAATAGACGCAAGATGCGTCTCCCGCTACCCCTCCTAATTGAAGCGGGATTGGGATTTAGTTTCCCCAAGCTAAATCCCATATCGACCCCAAGATTTTTGTCTTGGGGTCTTTTTTTGTCCAGGGGCCGGACGGCTGGGATTTTTGTTGTCGACATAAGCAGCTAAGAACTTATGTCCCTATAGACAATGCCACAATGAGGCATGGAAAGCTTGCCCCGTACCAAAACTAGGTCCTCTAGAAAAGCGCAGCGAGTATGCCAGTGTGGCGAAGCTCAGCAGGGGGTTAATTTAGCATAAGCCAATGCTAGTTCCTTAAAACCTAACTCTTCAAAGTTAATTTCTACGGTTGCATGGGGGCCGTCGCCCTTAATATTTAAAATAGTGCCAATGCCAAACTTGGAGTGTTTGACCATTTGCCCTAGTTTGAAACCTGTATTATTTTCTAAGCCCAGGGAAATGCTGCTATTTGTTGGTTTTTGCTCAAATACAGGCTGCGCTATCTGGGTATTTAAACGCACCTCTTGTTTTAATTCAGCGGGAATTTCTTTGATAAAACGAGAAACCGCCGGGTAGGTTTCTTTACCATAAAGGCGCCTTTTTTCGGTATAGATCAAATACAGTTTTTTCATCGCCCGAGTAATTCCCACGTAGGCCAAACGCCGCTCTTCTTCTAATTTATCTGGCTCTTCCATGCTCATCATATGAGGGAAGAGTTTTTCTTCCATGCCTGAAATAAAGACCAGTGGGAATTCCAGCCCTTTGGCGGAATGTAAGGTCATCAATTGCACACAATCTTCATATTGCTCGGCCTGCCTATCGCCCGCTTCTAGCGATGCATGGGCTAAAAACGCGGTCATTGGCGATAGATCCGGATAATCTTCATGGTCGAATTCTCGCGCGGCATTGGCGAGTTCCGCCAGGTTTTCTTTTCTGGCCAGCGCTTTTTCGCCTTTTTCTTTGGCGTAAAGCTCGTCGAGACCCGCGGCTTCAATGGTTAGCTGGATTTGCTCCGAAAGAGGTAATTCATGAAATTCTTCAAAACCGTGTTTGATTAATGCCAGGAAACCCGCCAATGACGCGGTGGCTTTGGGCGACAAGGCTGATTGTTCGACCACTCGCTTGGCGGCTTGCCATAACGTGCTGTTTTCGTCTCGAGCGCGTTGTCGGATTTGCTCGACACTTTTGGGGCCGATAGCTCTGGCTGGGACATTGACAATCCGTTCAAACGCCGCATCGTCTTGATGGTTATACATTAATCTCACATAGGCCAGAGTGGTTTTTACTTCCGCTCTTTCAAAGAACTTAAGTCCGCCATAAATGCGATAAGGGATCTGTCGTTGCAACAAAAATTCTTCCAGAACCCGAGATTGTGCGTTGGAGCGGTATAAAATCGCACACTCATTATAAGCTTGGCCTTGCTCATACCAATCGGTAATTCGACTGGCAATGAAGCGGGCTTCTTCTTGCTCATTAAACGCGGCATAGATGGATATCGGATCACCGGCTTCGCCATCGGTCCAGAGATTTTTGCCCATTCTTTCCAGGTTATTGGCGATCACCGCGTTGGCAGCTTTCAGAATGTTGCCGGTCGAGCGATAGTTTTGTTCGAGTTTTATTATTTTGTTATCGCCAAATTCCTTTTCAAAGCGCTGAATATTTTCTATCTTGGCACCTCGCCAGCCATAAATGGATTGATCATCATCACCTACAATGGATATGCGACAGTCTTTGGAGGTTAATAGCCGGATCCAGGCATATTGGATCCCGTTAGTATCTTGAAATTCATCTACCAATAAATGTTTAAATCGTTCCTGATAATGTTCCCTCAGATGTTGTTTATCGCGAATCAATTCAAAGGCCTTAAAAAGTAGTTCGGCAAAATCGACCAGACCGCCGGTGTGGCAGGCTTTTTGATATTGAAAATATACTTTAGTATGAATGCTGTTAAACAGATCGCCCCGATGATGAATATCTTCCGGTCGTTTGCCTTCGTCCTTTTGGTGATTAATAAACCATTGCGCTTGTTTGGCCGGCCATTCGTTTTCATCCAGATTCATTTCTTTCATCACTCGTTTAATGACTCGCAATTGATCATCTGAATCAAGGATTTGGAAGGTGTCGGGTAACTCAGCATCTCTAGCATGGGTTCTTAATAATCGGTGGGCCAAACCGTGGAAGGTACCGATCCACATGTTGGTGCTGGAGCGGCCGACCAGATTTTCCACTCGTGAGCGCATTTCATGGGCGGCTTTATTGGTAAAGGTGACTGCCATAATGGTATGGGGAGCCAGATTTTTCATTGCGATCAACCAGGCAATGCGATGAACCAGGACTCGGGTCTTGCCTGAGCCGGCACCTGCTAGCACTAATAATGCAGGGACGTCGGCGGTGACCGCTTCTCGCTGTGCCTGATTCAAACTGTCTAAAATTGGTGTGACATCCATAGGGGCTTTGTGTATCTTTAGTGAATTAGCTGAGGAAAAAGATCTCATGATAAAACAAATCGTAATTTGCCTATTTTACCTGCTTTTGCTGGCTCCTACAGTAAATGCAGAAAAAAAATTGGATCCGGTCTCAGAATTTGCAAAACTGATGTATAACAACTGGTCAAAGGACGCTCCATTACCTCATATTTCTCATCAAATCTCAGCGGCAACCGATCGACAGGCGGCTGTTGCTCAATTGATGTTCGTGCAGCATCGATTAAAATCGAGCCCGAACGTATCAATCTCCGGTTACAAAGCGGGGCTCACCTCTAAAGCTGGGCAAAAAAAATTTAAGGTCAGTGGGGCCATTTCCGGGGTTCTTTTTGAAAGTGGCAAAGTCAATAATGGAGGCGTACTCAAGCTTTCAGATTATCGTAAACTGATGCTAGAAACTGAGATTGGTTTTATCCTCAATCGAGATATCGATATGCCAATTACAGATATCAAACAACTACAAAGTAAGATAAGCGCCGTTATTCCGGTGATTGAAATGCCCAATTTGGCTTTTGCCGATCTAAAAAATATTACCGGCCAGGATATTGTTGCCTCCAATGCAGTCGCGAATCGATATTTGCTCGGTGAGGCGATAAAATTGCCGACGGATTTTTCATTAAACAAGATAGAAACATTATTAATTTATACAGCAAAAACCGATAGCAACACAAACCACAGTAAGACAGTCAACCAGGGTTTCGGTAAGGATGCATTAGGTGATCAATGGCAAGCATTGCTGTGGTTGGTCAATGAACGTCTTGAGTCTGGTTATCATTTAAGCAAAGGCCAGTTTTTGATCACCGGTGCACTGGGCAAAATGATCCCGGCGCAAAGCGGTGAATATCAAGCAGATTTTGGTCCTTTGGGCAAACTCACTTTTACCATTACAGACTAAGAGAAAATCAATGCAAAACCAAACTGCGAGCATTAATCAGACTAATATTCATGATGTCACTCAACTACTGGAAAAACAAAAAGCAGATTTTTCGCTGCAGCCTTTTCCATCGGAGCAATTACGCAAACAACAATTGCGAGCGCTTAAAAAGGCACTGTTAAAGCATAAAGAGAAGCTTATTAAAGCAGTGTCTGCCGATTTTGGCTGGCGCTCGGATGATGAATCACTGCTCGCTGATATTATGCCGACTGTAATGTCGATCGATCACGCCATCAAACACTTACGAGATTGGATGAAGCCGGAAAAACGCCAAGTCTCGATGTTGTTTCAGCCGGCTAGCAATCGCATTATGTATCAACCACTGGGCGTGATTGGTATTATGTCACCTTGGAATTATCCCATTTTTCTATCTTTAGGGCCGTTGGTAGCCGCCATAGCTGCTGGTAATCGAGCCATTATTAAACCGAGCGAATATACTCCCTACGCTAACCGAGTGCTTAGCGACATTTTGGGCGAAGCTTTTTCCAGCGATGAAGTCGCCATGGTGGAAGGTGGCGCCGAGCTGGCGGCTGGATTTTCAGGTTTACCTTTCGACCACTTGATCTTTACCGGCTCGACCGAGATCGGTAAATTGGTGATGGCCGCCGCTGCAAAAAACCTGACGCCAGTTACTTTGGAACTTGGCGGCAAATCGCCGGCTTTGGTAGCAGAGGATGTTTCGGCGGATTTTGCGGTGACAAGAATGTTATATGGCAAATGCCTAAATGCGGGCCAAACCTGTGTGGCACCTGATTATGTCTTATGCCCTGAGCATATGGAATCCGAGTTAATCGCTTCGTTTAAGCAGCAATTTAATCAGTTATATCCGGATGTCAGCGGAGGCGACTATACCTCCGTCATTAATGACGCTCAGTACATGCGACTGCAGTCCTGGCTAAAAGATGCCACCGACAAAGGGGCAGAAATTATCTCGCTAGGCGATAAGAGTGATCGCTTGCCTCGCTCAATGCCGCTGCAATTGCTAATTAAAACCAATTCCACTATGACCATTATGCAACAGGAAATATTTGGTCCAGTGCTGCCGATCATTACTTACAAAAGTCTCGATGAGGCAATCAAAATGGTTAATTCTAAACCAAGACCTTTGGCGCTTTATTTGTTTACTAATAATAAAAAATCAGAAAATCAAGTACTTACCGAAACCCACGCTGGTGGAGTTTGCATTAACGACACAGTTAATCATGTGGCACAGGAAGATTTACCCTTCGGTGGAATTGGTCCATCTGGGATGGGGAGGTATCATGCCAAAGAAGGATTTCAAACCTTTAGCGCGGCAAAATCTGTACTTAAAAGAGGACGATTTTATTCCGCTAAAACCGCTTTTCCTCCTTATGGCAAATTGATCCATAAGTTGATCTACCGAATTTTGTTGAATTAACTCATTGTTACAGATTAAATAATCAGTTTTTGGCAAAATCATAAATCCCTGTCTATACTCATATAGCGATAAATCTGCAGGGATGTATACCCAATTTTATTGGCCATGCATGAGTAGATAAACAGAGAAATAGTTGTTTGTATTCACTCTTCTTAAAGTTCTACAACCTGCATTGTCTAAAAGATTGAGTGTTTATGATAAACGTTTTGTTGTTTGAGAAAAGCAAGAAGCATTTTGCCTCTCTCGAACAAATGCTATTGCAACAGATTAACCGGCAATACCAGATAAGCTGGCGTGAAACTTTTTGCGAAGAATTATTTGCTAATGGCTATTTTGATGTCATTCTTATTGTCGAAGATCAAAATGATGAACCCAGCCTCACCTTGATTGAGCAAATTGTTAACCTGGAATTACCGACCCCTATTATACTTATCAGCTCTCTGGAAGATATTGCTTTTGATGATAGGGCGATGCGAGCGGGAGCGACCGATAGTATTCCTTTGTCAGAAATTTCTTCGGCGCTATTAGACCGATGTATTCGTCATGCGATCGGTCGACGTAATACCGAAGCCAAATTGAGCTTTTTAGCGACTCATGATCAGTTAACCGGGCTTGCCAATCGTTATCTCTTCTATGAACATTTAACCCGTTCTATCAGCATCGCCAAACGTCAACAATCAACCTTTGGCTTGCTGTTTATGGATTTGGACAAATTTAAGCATATTAACGATTCTTTGGGTCATGATATCGGTGATATGTTGTTAATTGAAGTGGCCAATCGCATTCGAGAAACGGTAAGGGTCACGGATGTGGTGGCAAGAATTGGCGGTGATGAATTTACCCTATTGTTAGATGATACCAAAAACAAAACAGAGCTGACCTTAATCGCCAAAAAGATCCAGCAAGCGCTCGAGCCAATGATCAAAATCAGGCATCATGAACTATATGTCACCACCAGCATCGGCATTGCCTATTTTCCGGAATGTGGTCTGGAGCCTCAAACATTAATGAAAAGTGCGGATATCGCTTTGTACAAGGCCAAAGAATTTGGCAGAAATAAATTTCATTTTTACACCAATGACCTCAACGAACAAGCCCGACTCAAACTGGACTTAGAAAGAAGTCTGCGACGGGCGATGATTAAGGGTGAATTCGAAGTGTATTTTCAGCCTCAGGTAAATGCTACTGACCACAGGGTTTCTGGAGTCGAGGCGTTATTACGTTGGAATCATCCAACCATTGGTTTGGTTGCTCCTTCTGACTTTATCCCGATACTTGAGGAGCTGGGTTTAATGGTCTCGGTTGAGCAATGGGTGATTACCGAGGTATGTCGTGTTGCCAAAAAACTGACCGATCAATTTGGCCAAATCCGCTTTGCAATCAATATCTCCGGCTCTCATTTCAAGCTTGGAAACTTAAAACAAAGTATCTATATGGCGCTGCAAGATAGCTCTCTGGACGCCAGTTATCTGGAGCTTGAATTAACCGAAGATATTATGATTGAACACGTGGAACGTAATAACCACGTGCTTAATGAATTGTCAGATATTGGTATTTCGATAGCGCTGGATGATTTTGGTAAAGGTTATTCGAGTTTAAGTTATTTGAAGAATTTTCCGGCCAACATACTCAAAATCGATAAGTCGTTTATCGATAATATTTTACTCGATGGCAAGGAATCAGCGATTGTTGAAGCGATGATTGACCTGTCCCACAAACTCGGGCTTAAAGTGGTCGCTGAAGGGGTAGAAAATATCAAACAGGCCGAGTTTTTAACTGAAAAACATTGTGATTTTATTCAAGGTTATTACTTTGCAAAACCCATGTCATTGAGTGACTTGCGGGAATATTTACGCAAAACCTCAAACAATCTTAATCATTCGGTAAACCAGGAAAATTACGTTCATTAACTCTAGTAGCCTAATACAGGGATTATGGCCGATTCATCAGCAAGCCGAGAAGCAATTTAAGGCGTATGTTTGTTGGACTAAGTTCCCGGTATCACACCGGGTGAACATTGCTCTTTAGCTTGTCTTCGAGGGTCTTTTCCAATGCTTCTATTTTTTCTCGGGTCCTGGCGAGCACTTTTTTTTGTACGTCAAACTCCTCACGGGTCACTAAGTCCATTTTTCCGATCAAAGATTGCAAGATTTGCTTAAAATTATTTTCAATATCTTGTTGAAAAGCTTTTGCGCCGGGTGGAATACTCTGGCTAAACTTTTCCGCTAGCTCTTCAATTTTTTTAGCATCTAGCATGATGAGATCTCTTTTTATCAGTTGTTAAATCGGCGTTATGCTGCATTGTATCATAGAGAATAGTCAAGGGGCTCTGGTATGGGCTTATCCATTTATATCCATTCCACCTCAAGCAGCAGGTGGAATGGGTATATGTCTTCCTATGTTTGAGCCGCTATAGCTATATTCGCCTATCAAGGTATAATCCTCTCTTTCAAGCAAATTGTCGTGATTTATCGATGTTATCCAAAATATTGCCGCGGTTCTTAGTCGGTTCCCTCTCTTTTTTGATGCATGTTATTAACACCCTGTTTTGGGTGATGCCTATCTTTGTGCTGGCTTTTTTAAAGGTAATTTTGCCTATCACACCTATAAGAAGAATTATAGATCGCTGGTTAAACGCCAGTGCTTCCAATTGGATATCTTTTAATGTAGCCATTTTCAAAATGACTAAACCCATCGAATGGCAGGTCGATTTACCAGAAAATATATCGACCCATGATTGGTATCTAGTGATGGCCAACCATCAAAGCTGGGTGGATATTCTGGTTTTGCAAAATACTTTTAATCGTAAAATTCCCTTCTTAAAGTTCTTTTTAAAACAACAATTAATCTGGGTGCCGGTACTGGGTATGGCGTGGTGGGCGCTCGACTTCCCCTTTATGAAACGTTACTCGAAATCTTATATTAAGAAAAACCCTCATAAAAAAGGTCAGGACTTTGAAACCACAAAAAAGGCCTGTGAAAAATTCAAAACCATTCCGATCTCCATAATGAATTTTACCGAAGGTACCCGTTTTACCGAAATAAAGCGCGACAATCAAAAATCACCCTTCAAGAATTTGCTCAAACCAAAGGCTGGTGGAATCGGTTACGTTTTGACGTTAATGGGCGAAGAGATCACTAAAATACTCGACGTAACCATCGATTATCCCAATCACCATTCCCCCAGCTTCTGGGATTTAATGACAGGCAGACTCGATAAAATAATCGTAACTGCTAAGTTGATTGATATTCCAGCAGACGTGCAAGGTAGTTATATCGAAAATTCACAGCAGCGCAAAAAGGTTCAGCAGTGGGTGAATCAGTTGTGGCATGAAAAGGATAAACAGCTGAGCCTGATCCGCGAAAAAGAATAATAAACGTAACTAACCTGAATTCGGGATAAGAATAACCATCCAGCACAACTAATTTAGCGGCTCTCCGCGTTAAGCTTGCTTCCAATAACTCGCTATTGCTGCGCAAGCTCGCCTTGATAGCCACTAAATTAGTCGTACTGGTCCAAACTTCAGCATTAGATTTTGCCTAACCTATTGTTATTTAATGTATTATGCTGAAAATTATAAGAGTGTACTGGCTATTCTTATCCCGAGTTCAGGTTAACTATTCAGCTTACCTCAAAAATTCGCCATTTCTTCGTTCGAAAATGGTTGCCTACACGGATGTCGGTACCAAAAGTAGGTGCTCTAGGCAAGGCGCGAGAGCAGGGCGCGGAAGCTTCACATAAAACAAGTATGCTCACATTTTCTGTCTCAAACTGACGGATTTTAGAGGTAACCTGAACAATTACTGTTCAATTTGGCGACTGGCTGAATAGTTACGAATAAACCAAATTAAAGAAATGGTTTATATATCGCCAAGCCAAAAATCAACGAAATACAAATCAACGCAATCACCAACGCAAGCTGTCTTGTTTGCCTGGTCTTACCGCGTTTTAGGGCAAATATTCCAGCGACAATATAACCCACTAGCAAAACGACTTTGGCGCCTAACCAGCCTTCTACAAAAGGGTATAAGCCACTCATCAAAGAAAGAAAGATCGCGGAGCCCAATAATAACGTATCATTAATATGCGGCAATATTCGTACAAGTTTGTGTTGTAATAACGGGCTTTCCTTTACCATCCACCAACCTCTTAGCACAAATCCAACTAAAGACAGGACTGCGGTTATGACATGAATGTGTTTGATTAGCTGATAGTATTCCACTCGATTTGTCCTTTAAATTGATTGATCAAGGCTGATTTGAATGCCTTGACTTGCTCGGATGCGATATTAACAGACACTCGGATTTTAGTCTGATAATCCAGTTTAAGATGTTCTGTTTGAAAGCCCTGTAAAATATGCTCACAATCTTTTAGTTGCGCATAGTCTATCTCAAAACCAAGCGATTGATATTCAACTTTTTGTTTTAAGCTAAGGTTCTCTAATGCCAGTTTTACCCCGCCACCGTAAGCTCTGGCCAGTCCACCAGTGCCCAATTTGGTGCCGCCAAAAAAGCGAGTGCAAACCACCACAATATCCCCAATATTCGAATGTTGCAGAACATGCAGCATTGGTTTGCCAGCGGTCCCTGAAGGCTCACCATTATCACTGCATCCCACCAAAGTGGTTGAGTTGGGATGACCAACGATATAAGCCCAACAATGATGAGATGCATCTGGAAAAGAATGGTTCATTTGTTTGATAAATGCTTTGGCTGACTCTGCGGTACTCGCATTGCGAACTCGAGTGATAAATTGGCTGTTTTTTATCACCTCTTCGACGTCTAAATCTTGTGCGGGAATACTATAACTTGGCAAAGGCATCTCGGGTCATGTTTAAAATTCCATCTTGATGGATCACAATATCATCTTCAATTCGAATCCCGCCGTATGGCATAAAAGCTTCTATTTTACTCCAGTTGAAGGCCTGATGATTTTTCCCATTACGTTGATCGGCTAGCAAGGTATCAATAAAATATAATCCTGGTTCGATGGTAAATGCCATACCGACTTCCATATTTCTGGTACTACGCAGGAATGGATGGCTATCTGGCGGTGGATTAGCAGCGCCTGCAATATCGGCAAACTGGCCACCGACATCGTGAACCTGTAGGCCGATTAAATGGCCAAGTCCGTGGGGAAAGAAGGTCGCCGATATACCGGTTTCTAACATGGCTTCTGCCGACATATCGACAAATCCAAATCGATTAATAATCTCGCCGATCTGAAGATGGGCGTTGATATGTAAATCCAGATACTTTTGACCGGTTTTAATCGATTGTACGCATGCCAACTGCATTTCATCCATGGCTTCAATTAAATCGCTAAATTCATCTTGTTGGTAGGAATAGGTTCGGGTGATATCCGAGTGATAACCATTAATAGTCACACCGGCATCTAACAAGAAAGATCGACTTTCTGCGGGCGCTTTCGCATCACAATGGGTGTAATGCAAAATCGAACCATGATTGTTAAGTGCCACAATATTTCCGTAGGGCATTTGATGTTCCAACATGCCGGAGGCTTCAAGATAAGCCAGGTGGATCTGCAATTCGCTTTGTCCTTGTCTAAAGGCATTTTCAGCAACTCGGTGAGCGAAAGCTGCTTGATGGTTGGCTTGTTGCATGCATTCAATTTCGTAACCACTTTTATAGGCCCTTTGCCAATAGATGGCATTAATCAACTTCTCGGGATTTTGAATGGCATTGTCCAACTTGGCAGTGAGTCGTGTCGATTCACCCAATAGCGCAACTTGCGGTGTATTTTCAGGAAAATAATCCAATGCCTGTTCAAATTGGGTGATGACTTGAATATCAAAATGCTGTGGCCAAAATCCACTCGGATCGGCAGGTGGCGAATGCCAGAAGTCAATCGGTTGATAATAAATCAAGGTGGGTTTACCGGATAAGCCAATTATCAGATAACTATCAGCCACTTCAGTTAACGGCAAGTATGTGCGAAATAAAAAACTGGACTTAAAAGGGTAATTCATATCATCCCGATAGATACTTATCGGAACACCTGATGGAATGACTAGATATTCCAGGTTATTTTGCTGCATTAATTGGCGATGGCGACTTAACAAGTCATCCTGATGTTGTTGATAAAGTGTGCTAATCGAAGACATGGAAACACCATAACTAAGCTAATTGAAGGTGCATATTATCATAGCGGCTGGCTAATTCTAATAGTGTCTATCAGATAAAAATTTCGCCCTAACGGTTTGACGGGAATTACAAAAGAGAAAACCCGCCCAAGAGGATATTCTTGAGCGGGTTTCATATTACCTAACTATTTTACTTAACTAGAAACGGTAGTTTGCACTAACATAAGTAAAACGCCCTATACCACTGTGAGTCGTGTTTACAAACCCAAAGAAGTCATGATGACTGTATGGAGGCTCTTCGTTAAACAAGTTAGTCGCACCGAAAGACAAGGTAGTATTTTCAATACCAGTGTAGCTTATATTGAAATCTACTGTTGTCATGGAATCAACTGTTCTGTGACCGAAGTTACCATTGGCATCACCTTTAAACTCGTCGATGAAGTTGACAGCCACATTAGCTGCAAGATCGTCTTGAGACCAGGTGGTTGCTAATGTCCAACGTATTTCAGGTTGCTCGAAATCACCCTCTGATTTGTTTAAACGCTTGCCACCAGCTCCATCGGGACGTAATTCCTCAAATTCTAATACATAGTTAAGAACATAAGAGAAATCAAACTGACCCATATCAGTTTCTAAACCGTACACAACATTAATATCCAGACCAGAAACATTCAAGTCTCCGATGTTTTGGAATGAATCAAATACATTTGCGATTTCGCCTGGGTCACCCGGGATTGATGATGGTGTTCTTTCAACAACGGCTGGATCAAGTCCAAATGTGTTTAATACAAACTGAGTATCTGAATCTATGACGTCTTCAATTTCATAGCTATAATAATCGACACTTAAATTGAAATCGTCAGTAAATTCATAAATGATACCAAAGTTATAACTGGTAGATTCTTCTGGACCTAAATCCGGATTACCTTCAAAAATGGCAGTGTATTCCCATGGCCCACAGGCGATGTCCCTGGCGTTTTGAACTTCAACGGAATTACCCGCACCAGCAAGTGCATCACATCGAAGATTATCAACAAGACTAGGAGATTCGTCAGTTCGACCTAAGCCAATTTGATGCAAAGACGGCGCTCTAAAAGCTGTTCCGTAAGAACCACGGATCACCATATTGTCAGATGGCGCCCATCGAAAAGCGACTTTAGGATTAGTTGTGGTGCCGAAATCACTATAATCTTCATATCGCACAGCCAGTTGAAGTTCTAAAGTCTCCAATAATGGAATGGCTAATTCTGCAAAAAGCGAGGTATTATCTCTTTGGCCATTCGCTTGTGTCGCTTCGGTACCAAAAACATCACCACGTAGAAATTGATCATCTGGATTATCGCTGATGGTTTCTTCACGATACTCAGCACCGACCGCAATCATTAATTCTCCATGCTCCATTTCTGTAATAGCGCCAGAAATCTTACCATCGATTGAACGGTTGGTTGATTTACCAACTCGAGTAGTCGTTGTTTCCATAAAATCGAGCGCTTCTTGAGTGTTGGTAGAAGGCTCAAACGGGTTCCATAAACCACTATCGATCGCTTCTTGTACTCGACGAGAGTTAGGGTAACCATCTACGCCTCTTTCGGTAGAACGGCTTCTAATGTAATTGGCTGCAACTTCCCAGTCCCAATCGTCAAATGCACCTCTTAGTCCAATTACGGTCCTGTAGTAGTCGGTTACAGCCACTTTCTTACGATTGCCTATCTCAACCAATCGACGTCGCATGGTGAGATCTTGCTGATAAAACTCATGTGTAGGATCAGTCGCAAAAGGATGATTTGGATTATCACCAGCCATAAACAATTCGTTGAAACTTGGGCTTGCAGCGCCCATTATCACAGATTTAGAGTGCTGGCCATTTAACTCAGTAAAGAACTCAACGTCTTGGTTTACCTTATGATTACCCATGTAGTTAAAACTAAAGCGTTCAGCTGATGGAGCCAACGACATAACCGGCGCATAGTCATAACGACATAAGTCCCCAACAATATCCTCAGGAGCACAAACATCATTACCAAAAGTGTCCGGTATTCTATTAGATGGGTCAGAAGCCAATGCAATTGTTCCTGGTATACCGGACGAACTTCTGAAATCATCAGCGTCTGGATCGTTTGGATGACGAAGAGTCTGGTTTGCCGAAGCAGAATAATCTCTATCACCGTATAAGATTTCTTCTCTGTTGAAATAATCCAGGATGAAAGTGTGGCTTGTCGTGGCATCGGAACTACCCCAAACCATACTAAAGTTTTGCTCTTCGCCGCCGCCATCAGCGGTAGTGCCGAACTTACCTGAAACTTCGACCCCATCAAAACCCTGCTTAAGAATAATGTTGATAACACCGGCGATCGCATCGGAGCCGTATGTCGCTGAAGCGCCGTCTTTTAGGATATCGATACGTTCGATAGCTGCCAGTGGAATGTTGTTTAAATCAACAAAGGCAGTATCTATGCCTTTTGCGAAAGGAGAAACAGAAACGCGCCGTCCGTTAATTAAGATTAAGGTAGAGTCTGCGCCCAAGCCTCTTAAAGATACACTGGAACCACCATTAGCGGTGTCATCACTTGAGTTTCCTTGAGTAGAGAAAGTTCCCTGACCAGAAATCGGCAACTTAGCGAACAGCCCGATGATATCGGTGACACCTGTTTTTGCAATTTCGCTAGCAGTAATCGTAGTGATTGGAGAAGGCCCTTCTAGATCCGATCGTTTAATGTGAGAACCGGTTATGGTTATTTTGTTCTCATTTTCATCATCCTCATCGGCTTCCGCTGCAAATCCTGAAATCGGAATTGCCAGAGCACTGGCCAGCGCAATTTGCAGAAGTCGATGTCTAAATAAAGTATTATTTGTCATGATTTTAGTTCCTTTATTTTTTTGTTGTAGTTTGAGAGAGAGTTTTTTATAAAAAATAAGACGATTAGAGCAATTGTCTGAGATACTGCAATTAATTAATCTAGACAAAACTCGATTCGTACGTAATATTCCCCCCATCGCAGTTTTGTTACGGTTGCCAAACTTTGCTAATTTCAGGCGAACTACTTGTATCAAGAATGGAAAGACAAAAGCAAATCTGAATTGTAATAAGAATTTGAATTTTTGTAACAAACCTGGTGAATATTGGGGAACCAGCTTAAAACAGGCTTTTGTCGAGAATGAGGTTTGTAGATGGCAAAATCTATTCGTTATCTCCGATGTTGCGTCGCGTCAAAAAACTGTTCAGACCACTTAAGCTTATTATCTCATTTTGAGTTTTTATAGCTTGCGCTGCGGTAGTGGAGGATTTGTACTATTTTATTTTTGAATGGTTTTATGCGGACAAACTGACAACGAAATGATGAGCCTGGATTACAAAAAATTTGAGCTATTATTCCGTTATTAATTTATGTTACTAACTTTTGTCTGGCTTCAAAGGCACGTCGTTTTTCGATGGCTAAAGGAGTAATTTCTTTTTCTAAGCTTTTTAGTCCACCCAACATAAAAAATACTTCAGCCATCAAAAAAAACGGTCCTATTAATAGTTGATTGAGATCATCAACAAAGGCTGGTTTGGCTTTTTCATAATGATGACCAATAAACTGAACAATCCAGGCGATAATAAAAACCGAGCCTGCAATCCACAGCGCATCGGTTCTTTGAGCAACTAAATGTGCGGTGTAGAAAGTAGGAATGATAAATATAAGCTGGCCAATTGCAAGGCTGACATGCAGGGTAAAATAATAAATTAAAACCCCGACAAAAAATACCATGGCTAAGGTTAGTGAGTAGCCACTATCACCAATGATAATTGGTAGTTTGACCAAACTCAACAAAACGACTAGAGACCATATAATGGCGGGTACTCCCACAAAATGGGTTCTGACGTTGTTTTTGTTTAAATGCACACTTTTATAAGTGGAGAGCAGATCTACGGCTGATTTCATATTCGATCTCGTCAGTTGTTGCGGTTTTAATCAAACTAGCCTACAGAATTAAATTCCGCACCGCAACTGCAATAAAGCGATGATTGATCCTTCAAAAATCATAGCAAAACAAATAATTCAAACAAGTGTTTGAATTATTGCCCGATCTAGTTATAATTGCCGGCATCAATTTCAACAAATCCCATTAAATCGAGCGAAAATGCCAGCCTTAATCCCCCTTTAAGGCTATATTTACTCAATACAATGACTACTTACGGAGCAAACCATGAATATGGAGCAAACCACAAATTTACAGCAACCCAAATTATATGAAGGTCAATCGCTGCGCTGTGAAATGCTGGATAACGGCATCGCGGAAGTAATATTTGATAGCAAAAATGGATCAGTTAATAAATTTGATAAAGCCACGCTGGCAGAGCTTCAAGCTGTGATTGAGGTGCTTAATGCCACTGAAGGTATCAAAGGCGCGATAGTTACCAGCGCAAAAGGTGTATTTATTGTTGGCGCTGATATCAACGAATTTCTGGCAATGTTTAATGATACCCGTGAGCAAATGATTGAGTGGTGTGAACAAGCCAATGGGATTTTTAGTGGTTTTGAAGATTTACCTTTCCCGACGGCCGTTGCCATTAATGGTTTTGCCCTTGGCGGTGGAATGGAAATGGCCTTGGCATGCGATTTTCGGATTGCAACAGCGGCTGCGCGAGTTGGATTGCCAGAAACTCAATTAGGCATAATTCCTGGTTTTGGTGGCACTACACGTCTGCCTAGACTAATTGGGTTCGATAATGCGATCGAATGGATAGCCACCGCAAAACCACAAAGACCAGAAGCCGCGCTCAAAGTTGGAGCCATTGACGCCGTGGTTGCCCCAGAGGTGTTAAAACAGGTTACTATTCAAATGGTGACAGATGCCGCTAATGATCAACTCGACTGGAAAAATCGTCGTGCTCAAAAACAGCAGCCGCTGATGCTGAATAAAATGGAAAGCACTATGGCATTTAATGTTGCTAAAGGCGTAGTCGGTGCTAAAGCCCTACCTCATTACCCGGCGCCGATGGAAGCCATTCGGGTGATTGAAGAAAGCGCCAGACTCTCTCGAGACGAAGCACTTAAAATCGAGCACGATGGGTTTGTTAATGTTTGCCAAACGTCGCAAGCACGTGCCATGGTACAAATTTTTCTCAGCGATCAATTGCTGAAAGGCAAAGCCAAAATTGCTGCCAAAACCGCTAGCAAAGAAATTAAACAAGCGGCGGTACTCGGCGCCGGAATAATGGGTGGCGGCATTGCTTACCAGTCAGCCAGTAAAGGCATTCCAGTGGTCATGAAGGATATCAATCAGCCGGCACTCGATCTGGGTATGAATACGGCGATTAAAATCCTGAGTAAAGGAGTGCAACTCGGTAAATTAAACGCCGACAAGATGGCAAAAACCGTTGCTATGATTACCCCATCGCTCGATTACGCTGCAGTCAAAAATGCCGATTTAGTGGTTGAAGCGGTGGTTGAAAATCCGAAAGTTAAAGATATCGTATTACAAGAAGTGGAAGGGATTATCGCTGACGATGCTATTTTAACCTCGAACACTTCAACCATTTCGATTGACTTACTGGCGACTAATCTAAAACGTCCTGAAAATTTTTGTGGCATGCATTTCTTTAATCCAGTGCATAAAATGCCATTGGTGGAAGTCATTCGCGGTGAAAAAACATCCGATGAAACCATAGCAGCGACCGTGGCTTACGCCAGCGCTATGGGTAAATCAGCGGTAGTGGTAAAAGATTGCCCGGGATTTTATGTTAATCGGGTACTTTTCCCTTATTTCCGCGGCTTTAGCATACTGATGAATGAAGGTGCGGATTTCCGTCAAATCGATAAAGTCATGACTAAATTCGGTTGGCCAATGGGGCCGGCGCACCTGCTTGATGTGGTTGGTCTCGACACCGCTTATCATTGCGCGCATGTATTGGCTGAAGGGTTTCCGCAAAGAATGGCGATTATTGATGGCGATGTGGTGGCAAAATTATATGATGAAAAGAAATTTGGGCAAAAGACAGGCACCGGTTTTTACGCTTATGGGGTGGATAAAAAGGGCCGTGCAAAGAAAGATTTTGTGGATGATGTTTTTACAGTAATAGGTACACCCAACAAAGAATATCAATCACAAGAAATCATCGATCGCATGATGATCCCGCTTATTTTTGAAGTGGCTCGTTGTCTCGATGAAGGCATCGTCGCTACGGCAGAAGAAGCCGATATGGCATTACTATTTGGCATCGGCTTCCCTCCCTTTAGAGGTGGTGCACTCAAATATGCCGATGAAATCGGCTTAGCCAACATTGTTGCCACTGCTGAAAAATATCAGTCGCTCGGCGTTTGTTATGAAGTTCCTGAAAGCTTCAAACAAATGATCGCAGATAACAAATCTTTTTATAACGCTTAAAACCAGATTCGGGAGAAATTAAAATGAAAGATGTCGTCATAGTAGATGCAATCAGAACCCCGATGGGGCGTTCAAAAGCAGGAATTTTTAGAAATACTCGTGCAGAAGTGTTAAGTGCACGATTGATCCAAGGGTTACTCGATAGAAACTCAGCGGTGGATCCCGCAGATGTAGAAGATGTAATTTGGGGCTGTGTTCAGCAAACCCTGGAGCAAGGATTTAATATCGCCAAAAACGCTTCACTGATGACTGACTTGCCGCATTCGGTGGCCGGTCAAACCATCAATCGACTTTGTGGCTCGTCGATGCAGTCGATCCATGCGGCTACTCAATCTATTCAGACTGGCAATGGCGATATGTTTATTGTCGGTGGAGTTGAGCATATGGGTCATGTACCAATGATGCACGGCGTTGATTTTGCGCCGCAGATCGCCAAACACTCGGCTAAAGGGTCTGGAATGATGGGGTTAACCGCCGAGTTACTCGGTAAGATGCACGGATTTGACCGTGAAACTCAAGATTTGTTTGCCTATAATTCTCATCAAAGAGCGCACAAAGCCACCACTAGTGGTGCATTTAAAAAAGAAATTCTAGCGATGGAAGGTCATGATACCAATGGCGCACTGAAAACATTTGATTATGATGAAGTGATTCGCCCAGAAACCAGCTTAGAAGGCTTAGCCAGTCTTCGTCCGGTCTTTGATCCTCGTGGTACCGTGACCGCAGGAAATGCATCGGCCTTGTCTGATGGCGCCTCGGCAATGTTGATCATGAGCGCCGAGAAAGCTTCTGAATTAGGCTTAACGCCGTTAGCGAAAGTTCGTAGCATGGGTGTTGCTGGTTGTGATCCGGCCATCATGGGTTATGGACCCGTTCCAGCGGTTAAAAAAGCGCTTAAACGCGCTGGGCTGCAGACTTCAGATATCGATCTTTGGGAATTAAATGAAGCCTTCGCCGCGCAATCTTTACCGGTATTAAAAGATCTCAACATCCTTGATGTGATGGATGAAAAAGTGAATCTAAACGGTGGTGCGATTGCGCTCGGTCATCCACTTGGTTGTTCCGGCACAAGAATCAGTGGCACCTTGCTTCGATTGATGGAAAGCAAAGATGCGACTTTGGGTGTGGCGACTATGTGTATTGGCTTGGGGCAGGGGATAGCTACTGTGTTTGAAAGAGTTTAGTAGTAAACTCTTTACTAGTGTTTTAAAAAGGCGACCGTTGGTCGCCTTTTTTATAGAGAGTTATGTCTCTAAAGTTCGAATAGCGGACCTTCGGTCCGCACCATTTCTTAACCTTTTTAAGTCAAAAGCGTTTCGCA
>CAZOBX010000083.1:0-21172 GCA_964578045.1 uncultured Kangiella sp.
GATTCTCTTAAGATTTAAGCTTAAAACTCTCAGTTACATTTTTACCATACTCTGGCCATAGAAAGAACTTTATTTTAACTAATTTGCAGGAAATATTTTACAAAATAGCCAATAAGCATTAGAGTTTTTTACCAGCGGCCTTTCATACCGAAGGTAAGTGGCTAATAATATTACTTGTGCAGGACAGCATATGCAGCCAATCAATCAAAATACTCGCCAAACTCGGTCGGAGTTTGCCAAGCATTGGTCGGTGCGTGGATTTACTGCCACTTTGATTATTATTGCGGCGTTACTGCCGGCAGCTAGCGCATTGAGTATCAATTTTTGGTTAGACGGATATTTCAACTGGAATGAGGCCATTTTAGAGCTCGGTGTTGCCTGTATGACTCTGGCGTTAATTGCCTATCCTGCTTTTTACCTTTTGCGTTGGGAAGCCGAACAAGATCACCGATGGGATGAAACTAAACAAGACTTTCTGTTGTTAATGGACCAAGCAGTCGATATGGTGATATTAAGTACCCCTCAAGGCGTGATTAAAGAATTAAATCAACGTGCCTGTGACACATTAGGATTTAGCAAGAAAGAACTTCTTAAGATGTCGACGCTCGATCTTGATATTGATTGTCACCTGCATCGAAATCCTGAACTCCAACGAGCATTAAGCGACGGTAAAGATGTTTATTATGAAACCATCTTCAGGAAAAAAAATGGTGAAAAAATTCCTGTCGAAAGCCGAGCACGAATGGCAGGTTGGCTAGGGACCCCCCATTATATTGAATTTATTTCTGATATATCACATCGGCGTGAAGCAGAAGAGCGACTACATCAATCGAACCAGGCGTTAGAAAAAACCCGCAATCTGCTGGAAATAAAAATCGCCGAACACTCTAGCGAAATAAAAAAACAGAAACACGGTCGAAAAATTGCAGAACAACAATTTGACGCAATCCAGAATTACCTGGCAAAACTGATTGACTCGATGCCTTCAGTGATTATTGCGCTCGATACTGACAACATCGTGCTGCAATGGAACAGGGAAGCCGAGCAAATGACCGCGATTCAATCCGAGTCAGCGATCGGCAATAATTTATCTGATCTTTATCCTACCCTGGATCAAAAAATCAAGAACGCCAGGCAAAATGGTGATCTATTGACTCAAACCCTGACTTTTCGATTTGAGCAGGAAATCAGTCTGTCGATACGAACCCTTGAAGTGATGGTCTATACCATTTTTGCTGATCAAGCCCAAGATCAAGGCAAAGTCATTCGTATCGACGATGTCACCGATAAAGTCAAGATAGATGAAACCTTGGTGCAAACAGAAAAAATGCTCTCGCTCGGCGGGCTCGCCGCCGGAATGGCCCATGAGATCAATAATCCACTCGGCGCGATTATGCAGAGTGCACAAAATATTAAACGCCGACTGAGCGCCGAACTGAGTAGAAATCATTCGATCGCGGCGCAAAACAATCTAAAGATCGACCAGCTAATCAGCTTTGTCCGACAACAAAGTATCGACACTTTTCTTGATGGCATTCTAGCATCCGGGGAAAGAGCCGCCAGCATAGTCGGCGATATGTTAAGTTTCGCTAAACCCACGACTCATGAATCGAGTCATGTTGATTTGATAGAAACGCTAGACGCGGCAGTTAGACTCTCGGCAAAAGATTATAACCAGAAGAAACAGTTTGATTTCAGGAATATTCAAATTCGTAAGACCTATTCACCTAATATAGGCCAGGTCTTTGCCCAAAAAAATCAGTTAGAACAAGTTTTTCTCAACTTGTTGATCAACGCTGCGCAAGCGCTGGCGACAAAAACAATCGATGGTCAAGCGCCGTTAATTGAACTCATTATCAGGCGCGAAGGTATCAAAGCGGTGATTGAGGTTATCGATAATGGTCCTGGAATGGACGAAAGCGTTAGAAAGCGGGTATTCGAGCCTTTTTTTACTACTAAAGACGAAAAAACCGGTACCGGGCTTGGTTTATCCGTTTCCTATTTTATTATTAGCGAACAATTAGGGGGAGAGTTGTCGGTCGAATCCCAACTAGGTAAAGGCTGTCGTTTTAGTATTCGATTGCCTTTGGTTATTGTCAGCGACGATCCCGATTTACCTCACGATGAACAAATCGAACTACCACTCTAGGACCTGTTGATCTTTCATAGTTCAACAGGCCCTAGTTGTGTGTTGCCATTTTCGAATGACGATTAAAAAACGCTGCGGCTCGGTTTGATATCGCGGTAAATCCGCCAAAGTAGCATTCCGGCACAGCCAATAAAAAACAACATTAACCACATTGGCATGCTGAATCCCATTAACTTCCAACTTACCTTAGCACACTCACCTGAACCTTTTAGCACCACATCCAGCACTTCGCTAAAGGGCAACATATCTACTAGATAATCCAAAGAAGGCCCGCATACTGGGACCTGATCCGCCGGAAGACTTTGCAAATAGGCATGACGAGCCGATATACCGCCACCAATCACCACACTAATTAACCCACCGGTGTTATACAAAAGATGCCAACGACTGCCCGCCAGCGGTTTATGAATACCGTGGATTAAAAACCACAGACCCAAAACAAACACCGCCACCCGTTGGAAAATACACAAGGGACAGGGAGCCATACCATCCACATATTGAAAATAAAAAGCTGCTATCAGCAATTGATGACAAGCAAACGCCATAAACAAATTAAAACCGCGGGATTCAAGCATCAATGTATCCTAAAAAGAGAAAATAATTTTGCAATAGAAGACTATCAGAAAAAACTCGACTTATCATTAGCTTCGAATTACAAGTTACCGACATATGATTATCAATACCACAAGGTAGGCGAGCAATACTAGCGAGAAGCAAAAAAGTCTGCGCCTGCTGCTCAGATTATTTCAAAAAGATTCGAGCACAAGGAAGTGTAAGGGCGCATAGGCAGCTATGTAACCGTCACTGACGCCGGGATCGGAACTTTTTGAAATAAGCTGAGCAGCAGGCATAAAAAAGCCTCGGTGAAGAGGCTTATAAAGTTTTCCAGTCTGCAGGTCCCGTTATTTCGGGCTTCTATTATTCGCTAGCGGACACATTTATAACAAACTGATATAACTCTTGCAACATCTTTTTACAAAATTAGCGGAACTTTTAGCCTAAATCTCAAAGATCAATGACTTAGCATAGTTTTTCTCTGTAGCTCAATAACTACGAAGCTCTTCAGAGTTTGACCTGGTTCCAGCCAAAGAACCATAATCGAAGAATGGTTCAGGGCTTAGTCGCTAGTTTTTATTTTTAAGAGCATCAGCCAATGCCATACCAAACGCAGAATTAACCGGCTTTGACTTGGGTTTGGCGAATTTGTTTTTAAAAGGCTTATTACTCGCTTTGCTGTTTGGTTCAGTTTCTTCCTGCGGCCCAACCATCGATAAACTCACCCGCTTTCTCTGTACATCAACAGAAATTACATGCACTTTAATAATATCGCCGGTTTTAACGACTTCACGGGGATTAGAAATAAACTTATCGCTCATCAAGGAGATGTGTACCAGTCCGTCTTGATGCACCCCAATGTCAACAAAGGCGCCAAAATCAGTAACATTGGTGACGGTACCTTCAAGCGCCATTTTGGGCTTCAAATCACTTAAGGTTTCGACGCCCTGCTTAAATTTGGCGGTTTTAAAATGGCCACGAGGATCTCGACCGGGTTTTTCTAACTCCTTTAAGATATCCGTTATCGTCGGCAAACCAAAACGATCTGACACATATTCCCCGGCATCAAGTTGTTTTAATTGTGTCGATTGACCCATCAATGCGTCAATGCCGCCGGTAATTTTAGCCAGCATTTTTTCAACGATTGGATAAGTTTCAGGATGTACCCCTGAACGATCCAAAGCATTGTCACCGTCGGTAATGCGCAAAAATCCTGCTGCTTGTTCATACGCTTTAGGCCCTAACCGGTCAACCTGGGTCAGTTGCTGGCGATTAATAAAGCGACCATTGGTTTCACGGTATTTAATAATATTTTGCGCCAGCGTTTTATTCAGTCCAGAGACATGAGCCAACAAGGGCGCTGAAGCGGTGTTTAGATCAACCCCCACTGCATTAACACAATCTTCGACCACAGTACCCAGGGTCTTACTTAGCTGACTCTGGCTGACATCATGCTGATATTGACCCACCCCGATCGCTTTAGGTTCGATTTTCACCAGCTCTGCCAAGGGATCTTGCAATCGTCTGGCAATGGACACCGAACCTCGATAGGTCACATCCAGATCGGGAAATTCTTCGGCGGCCAGTCGGGAGGCTGAATACACCGATGCGCCGGCTTCACTAACAACGATTCTACGCAGCGCCAGTTCCGGATGACGTTTTTCTAACTCTAAAACTAAATTATCCGTCTCTCTGGACGCCGTGCCGTTGCCAATACTCACCAGTTTCACTTTGTGCTGCTGGCACATAGTGGCCAGCTTTTTTAAGGATTGCTCCCACTGTTTTTGCGGAGCATGAGGAAATATTGTGGTCTGAGTTAATAACTTACCCGTGCCATCGACAATCACGATTTTAGTTCCGGTTCTTAGTCCGGGATCCAATCCCATTGTGACAAAATCACCTGCTGGCGCGGCCATTAGCAGATCTCGCATATTACTGGCAAACACGCCGATGGCATGAGTTTCTGCTTTTTCTCTTAACTTGCCTAACAATTCAGTTTCAAAAAAGCTTTGTAGTTTGACTCGCCAGGTCCACAAGACCACGGTTTGCAACCAGTCATCTGCGGCACGCGCCTGATGCTTGATATTAGCGTGTTTGGCAATCAAATATTGCGCGTAATTACTCGATTTTTCATCTTTAAGTAGCTTTTCGTCTACCACCAGTTCAACCCCTAACACACTTTCATTTCTTCCTCTAAACAGGGCCAATGCTCTATGGGAGGGAATTTTGTTCAACTTTTCGGAATATTCAAAATAATCGCTAAATTTTTGTCCCTGAGCTTCCTGACCTTTAATAACTGAAGCACGAACAAAGGCGTTTTCTTCCAGGTGAGAGCGAATTTCGGATAATAGTAAAGCGTTTTCGGCAAATTCTTCCATCAGAATTTGTTTGGCTCCGTCTAGTGCATCTTTGTTAGTCTCTATTTTTGCTTCGGGATTAATAAATTCAGATGCCTTGGCTTCGGGATCCAAACTGGCATCTTCAAGTAAACTGGTTGCTAATGGTTGCAACCCTGCCTCGCGCGCGATCTGCGCTTTGGTACGGCGTTTAGGTTTGTAAGGTAAATAAAGATCTTCTAACTCACTTTTAGTATCCGCCGATAAAATACGGTTCTTTAGCTCGGGGGTTAATTTTTCCTGCTCATCAATGCTTTTGAGGATCACCCCACGGCGATCTTCCAGTTCTCGTAAATAGCCCAATCTTTCTTCGAGATCACGCATTTGAGTATCATCGAGCCCGCCAGTGACCTCTTTACGATATCTGGAAATAAACGGAACACTTGCTCCTTCATCCAAAAGAGTAATCGCTGCTGTAACCTGTTTTTCATTGACAGAAAGTTCTTTTGCTATTTGCTGTGAGATATTAAGCATGTATTTTCCTGGTTTCTTTTTTGCTCAGATAAGTGCTTATGAGCACTTCAATTGCCGCGATTATAACGACTTTAATGGGAAATTCAGCCTTTATCAGCAACAATTTAGCAATAATTTGTTAAATGCCATGTCTCCTTCTGCAAGATTTGGATTTTGAGTTATACTCTGTAACAATTAGGTAATAAAATTGCTTTGCTTTTCAACTGGTTAATAGCTGACAATGTCAAGCGCAAGTGCATCTGGGGTGTGTTGCCAATTAAGATTGGGTTAAAGGGGATGGTAATGAGTGAAGAAACAAAAAAAATATTAGTCGTTGATGATGACCTGCGATTACGCAGTTTGTTGGAACGATATTTTAAAGAACAGGGATACATCGTAAAGGCCGCAGCCGATTCCGAGCAAATGGACCGATTTCTGGAACGCGAGAATTATCATTTGATGATCCTTGATCTAATGCTACCCGGTGAAGACGGTTTATCCATTTGTCGTCGTTTACGCGGTGCTGACAATAATATACCCATTATTATGTTAACCGCCAAAGGGGATGACGTTGACCGCATTATTGGTTTGGAACTAGGCGCCGATGATTATTTAGCCAAACCCTTTAATCCCAGAGAGTTGCTGGCTCGAGTAAAAGCGGTATTAAGACGTAAAACCACGGAATTGCCGGGCGCGCCGAGTGGCGAAGAAAAAATGGTCGAATTCGGTGAGTTTAAACTCAATTTAGCCACTCGAGAAATGAGTAAAAATGGCGAACCGATGACCCTGACCAGCGGTGAGTTTGCAGTGTTAAAATCCCTGGTCACTAATCCAAGGCAACCTCTATCTCGGGATAAATTAATGAATCTTGCCCGAGGCCGAGATTACAGTGCGCTGGAAAGAAGTATCGATGTGCAAGTTTCTCGGTTGCGCAGGATGATAGAAGAAGATCCCGCCAAACCCCGTTATTTACAAACGGTCTGGGGTATAGGTTATGTATTTGTTCCAGATAGTGAAGAGCACTAAGACGAAGATCAACAATCTGAAAACACTAAAAAGCCGAGAAAAATCTCGGCTTTTTTGCAACCGCTTAGCTGAAATCAAACCGGCTAAGTAGTTACTTAGGAATGTGGATATTTTTTACCGCAATGCCAATCTTCCTCCTGGTAAAATGAAGCGGCTACGTTTTATCACCTAACGTTCAGCCCCCCAATCAAACATCCAACTGCCGAGAATAAGAAAAACGCCGCTCATTGCCGCCAACACATACAGATGATTTTGAACCTCGCTCAAAGTTGCGCCGTCAGTCATCACCGCTCTCGTGGCTAATAAGATGTGAGTAAGCGGAAAGAAATCCGCCATCTGCTGTACTACCGGATGGGCCCCCTCCAGCGAAAACCATACTCCCGAAAGAAACATCATCGGCCAGGAGAAAAAATTTAGCAATCCACCGGTCAATTCTTCACTATGAGACTTTGAAGCAATTAACAAACTCAGCGCAATCATGCTAGAGGCGCCAAGCAATGCGATAATAAACAAATCAAACACCGAACCCATTACATAAAAATCCAACAAATAATGACTTCCGGCAAACAGAATCGAGGTCACGCTCATGACTATAAATAGTCTGGAAATCACTTGCGCAGTCAAAAATTCAAGCGCCGATAAAGGGGTGGCCTGAAAACGTTTAAGCACGCCATTCTTGCGATAGCGCACAATCACATAACCCACCCCAAAAAGACAACTAAACATCATGTTCATACCTAGAATACCTGGCATTACCCAATCCACATAACGCACTGCCCTGCCGCTAGTTTTCTGCGACGTAAAATCAGGATGTTGAGCCAATAGCAACTTTTCAACAATATATCCTTTCGCAGAAGTATCATTGATCCAGTATTCTTGACTACCAAAATTGATCAGTAAATCTATTTTATGCTGATCGACTTTAAGAACCGCAACGTCGATATCGCTATATTCGACAAATTCAATGTGTTTAATATTAATAAACCCTGATGGTTTTACAGCATCTTCATCTTGGTTAGTTTGCGATTCTAAAGGCTTTTCGACATTACTGGCTATCACCCCGATCTTATATAAACTTTGCCCGTCGCCGCTAAACATAAAGGAAAAACCAACCAATAAAAATACCGGTAACATGAAACTCCAGGCGAGCGCGGTTCGGTCCCTGACAAACTCTTTGTTTCTAGCGTGCAGTATGGCCAATATTCGATTTAACATGTTAGTACCTCAATACAAGGATAGACTTATCCTCTCAATTGGTGGCCGGTTAATTTGATAAACAGATCTTCTAAATTAGGCGATCGAATCTGCATACTATCAATTGATATGTTTTTTTCTAGTAAATTTCGTACCGTTTTCTCAACCGCAGTGGTGGCGATTTCAACGCGATGGTTATTATGCTTAAATTCGAAATTGGCTGTCGTTAGTTGCTCGCCGACCTGCTTTGGCAAGCTGACCATCACCCCATCAAAGTTCTGCGCCAATAAAGTTTGCGGTGAGCCTTGTTCGATGATTTTACCTTGGTCCATGATCACAATCTCATCGCATAACGATTCGGCTTCGTCCATATAATGAGTGGTTAATAACACGGTTTTATTTTGTTGTTTGATCCGATTAACTAATTGCCAGAAATTACGTCGGGCTTGTGGATCCAATCCAGTAGTCGGTTCGTCCAAAAAAACGATTTTGGGATCGTTGAGGATCGCAAGTGCCAGCAACAGGCGTTGCCGTTGACCACCGGATAATTTACGGGTATCGCGATCGAGGATCGATTGCAAAGAGCAGGTCTCAATCAGCTCTTCAATCGCCAGTGTTTTATCATAAAATTGACTGAACATCTGCAAAGTTTCATTAACGGTTAAAAAATCCTGGATTGCAGTATGCTGAAATTGAATGCCGACTTCCTGGCGAAAAAGACCGTCGATCTTTCTGCCTGAATAACGGATCTCGCCGGAAGTAGGTTTGATGATGCCTTCCATCATTTCAATAGTAGTGGTTTTACCTGCACCATTCGGACCTAGTAGACCAAAACACTTGCCCTGAGGGACATCAAAACTAATTCTATCAACCGCAATATTATCGGAAAATATTTTAGTTAATTGGTTTATTTCCAAAATGTTTGTCATAGAAAGCGGTTACCTGTTAATCGGGTCCGTCAAAATGAGATCAAGGCTGTCAACTTTTACATAAAGCCCAAACAATTTTAGTGTATCATCGAAACCATGGATAGCTAAAATAAAGTCTTACCTAAATGATTAATAAGGATAGCTCAGTAGACTCATTTATCGACTGGATCGTCGATCATCCCAAAAGCATCCTGACAACCACCATCCTTATTGTATTAGCTTTCGCAATCGGCCTGAAAAATCTGTCGATAAGTAACGATTTCAGAGTTTACCTGAGCAAAGATAATCCGCAACTACTGGCTTTCGAATCTTTTGAAAGTAATTATGTCAAATCTGATTCTGCTACCTTAGTGGTGACAGCCACAAAAGACGATCTATTCACTCACAATGGACTAATGTTGATTGAGCAATTGACAGAGCAAGCCTGGCTGGTCGACTCAGCTTATCGGGTATCATCGCTGAGCAACTACCAGTATAGCCAATCTCAACAAGATGAAATTACCACTGACTATTTAATTGAAGACGCCAGTAAACTCTCGTATGAAGAGGTCGCCAATATTCGTCAAATTGCACTTTCAGAAAAAAGGCTGGTCCGTTCCCTGATTACCGCTGATGGTAAACTGACGGTGATCGCCATCAACTTGCGATTAGACAGAAAAAAAGCCAATGCATCGATTGCTATCACCGAGCAGATTGAATTAATTCGTGATAAATATCGGTTGCTCTACCCGGAATTTCAAATCGATAACGGTGGCTCGACTGCTTTTAACGCAACTTTAGCTCGAGCAGTCGCTAACGATCTGACAACTTTGTTGCCACTTAGCTATATTGTTATTTTTGTGGGTCTGTTTTTCTTTCTTAGAAACCTATTGGGCACAGTTGCCATCTTTTTATTAATTTCCACCTGTCTTATTAGTACTTTTGGTTTTTTTGGCTGGGTGAAACCGGTTTTAACCCCTATCGCTGGATTTGCCCCAAGCATTCTTTTATCCATCATGGTGGCTGATAGTGTGCACGTGTTGGTGACCTATTTTCATCAAATGAATTCTGGCGACTCAAAAATATCCGCCATCGCTACCAGTTTAAAGCTTAATTTTATGCCTATATTGGTCACCAGTATCACTACGATTATTGGCTTTTTAAGTCTTAATTTTAGCTCCTCTCCACCTTATCGCGATTTAGGTAATATGGTCGCTTTTGGGGTCTTAATTGCATTGTTATTCAGCTTGTTTTTTCTGCCGACTTTGATGTTAATCATGCCGATTAAAGTGATTCGCCGAAAAAATAAGCGACCACTATTCGACCATTTTTCTAATTTTGTTATCCGAAAAAAAGCACCATTAGTGGTGGTAGTTTCGATGGTGGTAATTGGCTTAACCATTTTTGTACCTAATAATAAAATCAGTGATAACTGGGCCAATTATTTTGATGATACCTTTCCAATGATCAAACTGGTCAATCGGATCGATGGTTATTTGACTGGGGTTAACACCTTGGAATATTCTCTATCGCCAACCTCAGAGCAAGGCATATTCGATCCCGAATACCTACAACAAATGGATCAATTCGAGCAATGGTACCTGTCCCAAGATAAAATTATGAATGTTAAATCATTAAGTCGCTTGATGAAAGATCTCAATCAAGTCATGCACGATGATGACCCCGACTGGAACCGAGTGCCTGACAACAGTGAGCTTGCTGCACAATATTTGTTATTTCATGAATTTGGCTTACCGGAAGGAATGGGACTGAACAATCTGGTGACCATTCATCAAACAGCCTCGCGTTTTTCAGTTTCTATGACTGACGCTGGATCAGACGAATTATTGGCGATGGACGATAATGCGCAGGCCTGGTTAAAACTAAATGCCCCGGCAATCAGCGCTGCTCCGGCAACCGGATTAGGTATGGTTTTTGCTCATATCGCGCAAAGAAATATTACTAGCATACTGATGGGAACGTTATTTGCGCTGGTTGGTATCTCTATTGTATTAATGGTGGTTTTAAAATCCTTTAAATATGGTTTGATTAGTTTGATCCCGAATATTATTCCCGCGGCAATGGCCTATGGTTTGTGGGGGTTAACCTATGGTTATGTTGATATTTCATTATCCATAGTAGCTTGTTCGACATTAGGCATTGTGGTTGATGATACCGTACATTTTTTACATAAATATATTCGCGCCAGAAAATCTGGTAAAAACGCGATTGAATCAGTCCGCGAATCATTTTCCCGAGTGGGCATTGCCTTACTGACTACCTCAGTCGTACTCGCCAGTGGTTTTTTGATTTTGTCGGTATCCCATATGAATACCTCAGCGACTATTGGTATTTTAATGGCGGTCACTTTAATTTTTGCCTTAATTGTGGATTTTTTATTATTACCGCCCCTATTGTTATATTTAGATAAAGACAAAGTTCAAAGTCAGGTGAAGATTTGATCCCTCCGGGCAGGGCGGGATTTTACTAGAAAATTTTGCCATTGCGAGGAAGAACGACGCGCCAACTTCCATCTGTTGTGCACATTATCACAAGTTGAGCACCAACTAATCTATTAATTGAATCAAATCAATAGGACTAACAATAGGTTTTTGCCTTTGTTGTGCGACATGTAAATATATTTGTGCGGTGATACGCTGGCATACTCGACAACTTCTTATGGCTCCTACGACTTCGCCTAGAGCATCCGCATGAGTTTTACCGTGCTCAGAACTATTTAGGTTGACCACTTCATCGGCACAATCCTCCAGGAAATTTCGCATTTTAAACATCACTCGCGCACGTTTCGCTGGCGGAATATTTGACCAAGAAAAGTGGTATCCGGCTTTAATATTGAGGATGAGCATCAAATCCAGTTAGAAAATGTGAAAAAGGCGGCTTAATGATGACAAATTATCTCCCACTTTTTAATGCTCTCAAAAAAGCTAAATATTTTTCAAAATCGGTCACAAATAGAAATTATTTTATATATATTGTGTAAATGAAATATTTATTCTATAGTACGTATACTACTCGAAGTAGTACGGGTAGCTATAACGACTGAGTGTTCTATTGGATCATGCAAGCGTTACACCATCTTAGTGCTTTATCATTCATATAAGCGGGGAAATTACATGATAAGCAGACTGCAGGTTTTTTTCTCCACAGGTCCAGATCAACCGATTAATCCCGATACAAAAGTTGTTGAGAAACAATTTCGTTATTATCGACGTAATATTATTCTGGTGATCACTCTGTGTTATGGGTTGGGGTATGTCTGTCGATTAGCCTTTAATGTAGTCAAGAAACCCTTAATGGACGCCGGCATTTTTACTCCAGAGGAGATCGGCATCATTGGTGCGATGCTGTTGTATGGTTACGCTTTGGGTAAATTTACCAATGGATTCTTAGCTGATTACGCCCATGTCGGACGTTTTTTTGCGGTTGGATTATTTTTATCCGCGATGGCCAATTTTGGTATGGGATTTTCAGAAATTGTTTGGCTTTCTGCGTTGCTATGGGGGCTCAACGGCTGGTTTCAAGGATTTGGCGGACCATCGAGTGTGGTCTCCATAGCCAACTGGTATACCAACCATGAACGAGGTCGTTATTACGGCGTTTGGAGTACGGCACATTCCATAGGCGAAGGTTTAACCTATCTTGGCATTGCCTGGTTAATCGCCGCCGCCCCAAAAGGATTAGGCTTAAGTTGGCAATGGGGATTATGGACGCCAGCAGCCATTTGCGTATTCGGCGCTTTTTTATTGTACCGTTATTTACCTGATCGCCCAAGAGCGCTGGGACTTCCGAGCGTCGCTGATTTTAAAAATGAGCATGGCGATGTGAATAAAGAACTGAGCAACGAATCTGTATGGCGTACCCAACTCAGAGTACTCACCTTTCCATCCATATGGATACTGGCGATAGCCAGTTCCAGCATGTATGTCACTCGTTATGCGATCAATAGCTGGGGCAACGTCTATTTACAGGAAATAAGGGGCTTTGACTTATTTGATGCTAATTTATTTATCTTTTTTAATACCGCAGCGGGCATTTTAGGCTGCCTGGTTTATGGGGTCGTATCAGACAAGGTTTTTGATGCGCGTCGCCCACCCAGCAATTTAGTTTTCGGATTGATCGAACTAGTCCCGTTGTTTGTAATATTTTATGGTCCGCAAGACCCACTGATCCTAGGCATCGCACTGGTGGTCTATGGTTTTGGGTTGACCGGAATTTTAACATCACTGGGCGGTTTGTTTGCGGTTGACATTGCACCTAAGAAAGTCGCTGGCGCAGCGATGGGATTTATCGGCATCTTTAGCTATCTTGGCGCTGGCATGCAAGACTATATCAGTGGAAAACTCATCTATGACAGTGAAATAAAATTTTCATTCCCAAGCGCTGAGCAACAGTTTGATGTGTTCTTTTATAACTACGATAAACCGATTGTGTTTTGGATCAGCGCATCAGTATTGTCGCTCGCGTTAGCCTCTTTATTATGGAAAGTAAAAACGGCTGACTAAAATATAATGGAAAATTGATGAAACTTAAACCCAATATATTCAGCCTGGTTGTGATTTTACTGACCGTTAGCTGCAGTAAAAAAAATAATGATGAATGGTGCAATAATCATAAGAGTCTCCATCCGGAACACCTGGAGTCGGTGGCTAAGGTTAACATTGAATATGCCCTTTCGGGCCTGTTAATCGCTCAAATAAAGGTGCTAAAATCTGCAGTTGAATATTCTCAGTTAAAAGATGTTGAGCAGATAATAATCGTAACTGCAGACAAGAGTTGCAACAACATGCCAGCTATCATTATTGATGATGGAAATTCCTGGCTTGCAAAGTACACAATCGACTGTGGCGTCAATAACAAACTAGCTGAAGTTTCAGTCGCTCTACTGGATCATTTTGTTAAGATTAATGAAGTAGAGGCATCGATTAAAACTCCTGCAGCAAGCAAACACTTTGTACTCAGTAGGCAATGTAGTTCGCCTATTTTTTATTTGTAATCCTATTTTTTTGTACCAGTCTCTAGAGAATTTTAGCTATGAACCAAATGACTGAACGACTGACTTTTGCCTGTGAAACCGCAAAAAAAGCAGGTCACCTGGCGCTGGATTATTTTTCCAACCTAAGTGCTCTCACAATTGTCAGCAAAGGCGCACAAGACATGATGACCGAAGCTGATGTTAATGTTGAAAATCTGATCAGAAAAGCCATAGAAACTAAATATCCTGAGGATGATTTTTTTGGCGAAGAAAGCTCCGATAGTTATCAGCCGAAATCTAGCTGCGGAATTTGGGTAGTTGATCCAATTGATGGTACTCAGCCTTTTATCAATAGCATTCGTAGTTGGTGTATTTCCATCGCTTATATTGTCGAAAATAAAATTGTGATTGGTGTGGTTTATGATCCCTGTGCCAATGAATTATTTGCAGCCGAGAAAAATTGTGGCGCAACTTTAAATGGCAAAGCTATCCAGGCTTCAAATGTTGTTAGCGTTGCCAATGGATTAATTGGCATCGGATATTCCAATCGAGTCACTCCAGAAGATATTTTAGGGCCGCTTGGACGACTTATTCGCGCCCAGGGTATGTATCATCGAAATGGTAGTGCCGCCTTAAGCCTTGCTTACGTGGCTGCCGGACGTCTTATTGGTTATTTTGAACCACACCTGAATTGCTGGGATTTTGCTGCTGGATTATTATTAATCGAAGAAGCAGGTGGGGAAGTTTATGCTAGTCTATCTGATGATAATGCTTTGATCAAAGGAAGTGTTGTGATTGGGGCGGCGAAGGGAGTTTATCCGCAATTAGAAGCCATTGTTAAAGGTGTAAACAATCCTGGTTAATCAGGAGAGCATAAAAAAGTTGAAGGTAAAATACTAATATTAATCATCGATAAATGAAAGTCCTCCCTCATCGCTATTACCATAGTCCTTTCCATAGATCCTGAATGGATGAAGATGGAAATCATCCCAACCCATTGATATTTGAATGATGTGATGCAGAGCAGCTGTTGTCGTTTCACTCGAAAGCGGGGTATTTCAAAGGCTCATTTTTTTATTTACCGAACTGAGGTTGCCTATCTCGACCCAAAGGGGGATAAATCCCGCAGAGATTTAAATTTGGATTTGTTACTCCATCGTAGGCATCGTGTAGATATTCCTGATTTGATGCTCCTTAGGCCATCTTGCCGTGACAGTTTTCATTTTAGTGTAAAAACGAACCCCGTCGCTACCGTGCACATTAAGAGCACCAAATATTGAACGCTTCCAGCCGCCAAAACTATGAAATGCCATGGGTACCGGGATTGGAATATTCACGCCAACCATTCCCACTTGAATTTGCTCACAAAATTGGCGAGCGATGTCGCCATTAGCTGTAAAAATGGAAGTGCCATTACCATACTCGTGGGAATTAATTAGCTTAACAGCTTCATTGAAGGTCTCAACTCGTACCACAGATAATACAGGCCCAAAAATTTCTTCATCATAAATACGCATTCCTGGCTTCACATGATCAAATAAAGTAGGACCCACAAAATAGCCATCTTTATGATCAACCACTTGATAATCTCGCCCATCTTCGACGAGTGTCGCCCCATCAGCGACGCCTGAATTAATATAATCCTGAACTTTGTTTGCATGCACACGACTTATAAGTGGTCCCATGTGGGCTTCTTCTGTTAGACCTATACCGGGGCCAACCCGCATGTTTGCGATTTCATGTTGTAGATTTTTTATGAGGTTGTCTGCGGTGGTCGCTCCGACGCAGACGGCAACTGAAATGGCCATGCAGCGCTCTCCAGCCGAACCATAGGCTGCGCCCATTAGCGCCGAAGTAGCCTGAGTTTCATCGGCATCGGGCATTATGATCAAATGGTTTTTTGCCCCCCCAAGCGCTTGTACTCTTTTTCCATTCTTGCTTCCAGTCGCATAAATATATTCAGCAACAGCGGTGGAGCCGACAAAACTAATTGCGTGAACTCGGTGGTCAGTCAGTAATACATCAACGGACTCTTTATCACCATTAATAACATTGAATACGCCATTCGGCAGACCTGCTTCCAACAATAGTTCAGCGACGCGCATAATCACACTTGGGTCTTTTTCTGATGGTTTCATTATAAAGGTGTTACCACAGGCTATCGCAATAGGAAACATCCACATGGGAACCATCACGGGGAAATTGAATGGAGAAATACCAGCACAGACTCCCACGGGCTGCATTAGCGAAAAGCTATCGACGCCTCTACCAACATTAAGTGAATGTTCTCCTTTTAACAAATGTGGAATACCACACGCGAATTCAATCACTTCAATCCCTCGGGTTAGCTCTCCTTTTGCATCAGATAGTACCTTGCCATGTTCAAGGGTAATCATTTCAGCTAATTGATCAATATTATTTTCCATAAGCGCTTTAAATTTAAACATCACTCGAGAACGATTAAGAGGAGCCACTTTGCTCCAACTTTCAAATGCCTCACGAGCAACTTCAATCGCTGATTCTGTTTCTTTTTTTGTCGACAGTGATACCCATTTTGTTTGTTCTCCGGTGGCTGGATTAAAAATAGGAGATGTACGGGAGCTATTGCTTGCTGTGTTAACTCCGTTGATGAAATTTCCGATAGTATGCATGTTTCTATTTCTTCCTATGATATTTCAAAACCCGCCTGACGGGCAATTCGATGAATATGGTTATAACCCAAAATTGCGTAGGCTAATGATGGAGCAACTGCAGGATCTTGTTCCGCTTCTACAACTAACCAGCCTTGGTAATTTAATTCTTTTAGTGCAGAAAATATTGCCTGGAAATTAATATCGCCATCCCCTGGCACGGTAAAAACACCATTCATAACGGCATCCAAAAAGCTGAGATTTCGGTCTTGTGCATCGTTTAATACCCCAAGCCGTATGTCTTTGGCGTGGACATGAACAATCCTTGAGCCATGTTTTTTGATCAACTCTAACGGTTCTCCGCCGGCATAAGTAATGTGTCCGCAATCGAGCAATAAACCTAATGATTGACTGGTATGTTTCATTAGCTGATCGATATCATCAACGGTTTCAACAACCGTACCCATATGGTGGTGATAGGCGAGTTGAACATCGTGTTGTAAGCAATAATCTGCGACCAAACTTAATTTGTTACCAAACTGTTTCCAGTCTTTAGCTTGAATGGAGGGCCTATTGGAAAGAGGCGTCTGTTGTGAGTCATGAATACATCCAGTGACCTCGCAATACACCATAACGGACGAACCGCCCTTTTTGAGTAATTGCAAATGTTCTTGCAGGTCACTGATTTCTTGTGCAACGCTCTGCTGTAAAAGCTTGCCACTATACCAGCCTGAAATCAGTTCTAAGTCGTACTGGGCTAGTACACGTCTTAGGTCATTACTTTCACGAGGAAATTTATTACCTAGTTCAAAGCCTGTAAATCCGGCTTGTCTGCCTTCTCTCAAACATTGCTCCAAAGTTGTTTCTGAACCTAGATAGGGGAGATCGTCATTTGTCCATGTGAGGGGATTGATCCCCAATTTTATAGCCATAGTGAATATTCCAATTTGTATTTCTAAAGGGCTTTATTTGTAAAAGGACACAGGTAAATTAATTGATCAATGTCCACCTTAACGTTTAGTAGGGCTGTTTACGTTTATGCTGTTGATAGCTTTGTTGCGCCGCACTCACATCCTTGTTTGATGATATTTCTGGAATGGCCACGTCCCACCATGAGTCACCATTGGATGTTGTGATATCAGGGTCGGTGTCAATGGCAATCAAATAGCTCTTTTTTGAAGCTTTAGCACGTTTAATCGCTTGCTCAAGTTGCTCAATATTTTGCACTGATTCTGCTTCAGCTCCCATTGATTTCGCGTGTAACTCAAAATCGATTTTAGGCGCACCTGAGTCTATTAATTGACAATCTTGTAATAAATTATTGAACGGTGGATTACCCGTAGCCGTTTGCAATCGGTTAATACACCCATAACCTCTGTTATCCAATAATATGACGATAATTTTTTCGCCTATCATAACTGAAGTAGCGAGTTCAGAATTCATCATCATGTATGAGCCATCGCCTACCACCACAAAAACATCACTCTGCGGACTGGCCATTTTTACCCCCAGACCGCCAGCAATTTCATAACCCATACAGGAGAACCCGTATTCGACATGATAACTTTTGGGCGTCTCACAACGCCATAATTTGTGCAGTTCTCCTGGTAGACCGCCCGCGGCACAAACGATAATGTCTTCTGCCGATGATTGTCGTTTAACCGCTCCAAGCACTTGTGCATCGCTAGGTAGTGAATCGCTGTTAGCCGTGACCTGTTCATAAACGGTTCGCCAGTCCTGGGTAAGGGTTGCAACCCGTTTACTCCATTGAGGATCAGACTGCCAATCGTTCAATGCATTAGATAATGCTTGCAATGCAATTTTTGCATCGCATTGAAAAGGGATGGCACCATGTTTTCTTGCATCAAAGGCTCCTACATTTATTTGAATTAATCTTGCGTCTTTTTGATTAAATAGGGTGCGTGACTCGGTGGTAAAATCTTGTAGTCTGGATCCGATTGAAATAACCAGATCGGCACTACTGGCAAGTGTATTTGCCGCTTGAGTTCCAGTAACGCCAATACCTCCGACAGCATAAGGGTGTTGCCAATTGAGACATCCTTTACCCGCTTGAGTTTCTGCAACTGGTATGTTGTGTCTGTCAGCAAATTTGGCTAAGGATTCTGTGGCTAATGAATAATGAACCCCTCCACCAGCAACAATCAAAGGCCTGGATGACTGTTTTATCAATTCGACAACCTGTTTGAGTTCGTCCCGATCAACCCCTGGTCTGCGAATACGGTGAATACGTTTTGCAAACATTTCTACCGGATATTCAAATGCCATGGTCTGTACATCTTGTGGCATAGATAATGTAACTGGTCCACAATTGACGGGATCTAATAATGTGTTTATTGCCACCGGCAAACTATTGATCAGTTGTTCGGGACGAATTATGCGGTCGAAATAGCGACTAACGGGCTTAAAACAATCATTAACTGAAATGCCTGGGTCATTAAAACATTCTATTTGTTGTAATACAGGATCAGGCGTTCTGCTTGCAAAGGTATCACCCGGTATCAATAATACCGGCAACCGGTTTGCGTGAGCAACACCCGCTGCTGTCACCATGTTGGTTGCACCTGGCCCGATGGAGCTAGTGCATAACATCATTTGACGACGGTTATGTTGTTTAGCAAATGCAATGGCGGCATGCGCCATCCCTTGTTCATTGTGCGCTCTGTAAGTGGGGAAGTTAACACGTTCTTGATACAGAGCTTCACCAATACCAGTAACGTTGCCGTGACCAAATATCGCGAAGGCAGCAGAAAAAACGGGTGTTATTTTGCCGTCGGTATCAAGCTGTTGATGTTTAACATAACGGATTAATGCTTGAGCTGCGGTTAAGCGGATAGTTGTCATTTACTTTTCCTTATGATTTCCTGTTATGCCAGGTATTCACTAGACGTAAATAGTTATTTTTCACTTGTGTGATCAGTTGCTGATCGTTTATTTTGTTAGCAAGCCACGATTTACTTGGAGTACTAAAAATAGACCGACCAACAGCAAAACCTTTACATATTTTAAACTCTGCACTGGCTTTGAATCCATCTTCAAGTTCGCTTAGAGATGCATCTAAGCCGAGCAATATAACCCCACGGCAATGAGGAGAACGTGCTTCGATTAAACAAGCAATTTTAGTCCACACTGATATACTTGGCGGTGGAAGTTTCCACCAGTCAGGTTGAACCCCTAGATTATAAAATCTTCGCAGGCTTCTTACTAAGGTATCATCATCGCGATCCATCTCTTCAGGAATAATAACTTCCAGTAAAAACTCATGGCCACTGACAAGGCAGGCTCGATAAAGTTCTACCACCTGGCGCTCTTGTTGAAGCCTGAGGTTAACTTCATCATCCGGATGATAAAATACCAAACATTTTACAATATGCTCTTTTGGCCAGGTATTGAGCCGGGAACCAATCGAGCGCCCCCCTTCAAGCTCTAACGGTCTTGAACCTGGCAGCTCAACGGGGCGTGCTATCCACCAGTTTTTCCCGGTGACTTTATTTAGAGCATCCTGGCCATAAGTATCGTCAATCAAAACCCCAATCTGAGAGTTATTCGGGTGGTCGACTGAAACTTGCTCAACTACCTCAACAAAGAGCTGTTTGAGCTGCTTAATGCGATTGGGATCAGCCTTTAGTTCGCATGCCATTTGGTAAAATTGTTTTCGGTGATCAAATGCAAGAATACATAAGTCATTTCTATTTGCCAGTGATCTTGTTGTGACACGATGTAAATAATTGAGCTTATCATCCAAATCAGGTCGCTCAATTGAATTTTGATTTTCCAAATAGTAATCAAGCTCTTCCGCAGATGGGATGGCTGGCGCACAACCATGTCTGGAAACCACTAATGCGCCGCAGGCATTTGCATAGGCGCAACATTTTTCATAGCTTTGGTTGTTTAACCAGCCCCTTAGGAAACCACTCATAAATGCATCTCCAGCACCCAGGACATTGAGCACATCCACTGCGACACCAAAGCTTGTGAAGCCCTCATCTAAACTATCTGGTATCGCCGAATCAAATACTGAGCAGCCTAATGGGCCACGCTTAACCACGATTTCTGCATTGCTTATTTTTCTGATCTGCTTAAGGCATTCAATTGTGTCAGTATTACCACCGGCAATATGAATTTCTTCCTCAGTGCCAACGATAAGATCACATAAAGGCAAAATTGATTGTAAGTGCTGGGTGACCGAATCATTTAAAACAAATCGGTTTTCACCATCACCGGTATCCGTTAATCCCCATAAAACAGGACGATAATCTATATCTAGAATAACTTTTGTGTGGTTTCTTTTGGCAAAAGTGATAGCTTTCAGGCTTGAGGCATTAGTCTTTTTAGTTGAAAAGTGTGTGCCAGTAATTAATAGTGATTGACTGGATGCTATATAAGCTTCATCAATATCGGTTTCTTCAATTGCCATATCAGCACAGTCATTACGGTAAAATAATAGTGGAAAACTATGCTTATCTTTAATCGACAATAAAACTAATCCAGTTAACCGTTTTGGATCAGTTTTAACCTGACTGATATCACATCCAGATTTGGCCAATTCTTGTTTTACAAATCGTCCCATTTGCTCATCGCCTACCCGTGTCAGCATCGAGGACTTAAGACCTAATCGTGATGTGCCAAAGGCAATATTTGCTGAGCAGCCACCAAGAGATTTTTTGAATGATGATATATCTTCTAACCGGTTGCCTATCTGTTCACCGTAAAGATCGACGGCTGCCCGACCCAGGCAAATGACATCCAAAGGCTTTTTAATACTCATAAAATAAAATTTCCCATAAGGTTAGGTTATACCCGTGCTACCTCAAAATGCAGGTTCCAGTGTTCAGCTAAAAAGCCTGAAC
>CAZOBX010000084.1:0-9114 GCA_964578045.1 uncultured Kangiella sp.
CGAAAGACATAACCATACGTTTGAAATCGACGCGAACAACGCGCGCCTCAACTTTCCGTTATGTTTCAATATCTCCAAGACTTGATATTAGTTCACGGATGAGGGAATCTTTATTCTCCTTTAATCTCCTTATGAACTCTGGTGGTGTTCCTGTTTTATTATCATATTTGGCTGACCAAGCAATCATTTCCAAGAGCATAGGTAATAGATCAACGCTTTTTTGTGTTAAGGCATATATATATTTTGAGTTATTCTCTTTATCTACTGCTTTAGTTATAAGCCCGCCAACCTCCAATTTTTCTAACCGATCTGCCAGGATATTGGTTGATATTTTTTCATCAGAATTTAAAAATTCACCATAGTATCTTTTGCCCTTAAACATTAAGTCCCTAATGATAAGTAGGCTCCACTTATCTCCAAATGTTTCCTGAGCAAAGTTTATCGGGCAGTGCGATCTATATTTTTTTGTCTTTCGTTTCATAAATCCATAGTAGCACTTGCATTAAGCAAGTAGAAGGCTTAATATTAATCTACTTGCATAATGCAAGCGTTACCAAAGCCTAAGAAACGAGGAAAATTGAATGCCAAACTATATTCTTGCATATCATGGTGGAAAAATGCCCGAGAGTCCCGAAGAGGGTGCTAAACATATGGCTAAATGGGAGGCTTGGGCTAACGGACTCGGAGATTCATTGGTAAACCGAGGCACTCCCTTAGGTAATTCTAAATCCGTAAATTCCGAAGGTGTTACAGATGGCGGGGGTGCTGACCCAATGATAGGATATTCTATTTTGAAGGCCGAAAGCATAGATGCTGCTGTTAAAATGGTTGAGGATAGTCCTCACGTTAATTACGGTGGGACAATGGTCGTTGCAGAAATGATGGAAATGAAACCTTCATAAATGCGGGCGTAGCGTTATGCACATGGAGAGAAAGTGAATGAATCTTAGAACGACACTATTAGGCACTCTTGCTTATACGTTAGTTACGTTTCCATTAGCTGTTGTATGGCACGTAGTTCTATTCGAAGAAAAGTATCATGCATTTGGCTATTTTGATGGTGATCCAAGCTTTGTACTTGGATTTCTAACTATTCTAATTCAAGGGTTCATGCTTTCATTCTTATTTCCGCATTTCAATCTTTCAGGTAACGGCATATCAAAAGGCGTAAAATATTCGCTACTAGTCGGTGTATTTTTCTGGTCATCTCATGTTCTGGCTTTTGTTGCCAAACAGGTTATAGATAGTTCACTTTCATTCATATTTATGGAAAGCTTTTATCTTTTAATACAGTTCGGTATTTATGGCGTGCTTATCGGGCTAATACATAACAATACGCTGGAAATCGAATAGCAAAAAAACGCGCTCGATTCAGCTACGCGTTGTGGCTGTAGAAAAAGGTGTGAATAACTTTTCTGCAAAAAAAATTGGCGCGGAGAGTCACTTCAAACAAAAAGAGTCGAGGTGAACCGAGATAATATTCACGTAGAAACGCGATTTTCGCGTACATTTTAACCACAAAAATAGACTGAGGTTTTCTTACAGCCTCGTTAGATTGCCAAAGCAGGCATGGAGTAAAATTCGAAAATGAAAACGATAGGAATGCTCGGGGGAATGAGCTGGGAATCCACAGCCAGCTATTATAAAGCGATCAATGATGGCGTGAGAAATTCTCTTGGTGGTTTGCACTCAGCAAAAATATGCCTCTTCAGCGTTGATTTCGATGAAATCGAAAAGTTGCAGCACCAAGGTCTATGGGATGAAACCTCTAAGATTCTTTCGAAAGCCGCACAGTCAGTAGAAGCAGGCGGAGCAGATTTTCTGTTGATATGCACAAACACCATGCATAAGGTAGCGCCACAGATTGAAGCCGCTATCTCAATCCCACTTCTGCATATCGCAGACGCAACCGCTGAAAAGCTGATCGCAGATAATGTAAAGCGTGTTGGTTTGCTTGGCACTCAATTTACAATGGAGCAGAGCTTCTATAAAGAAAGGCTCACTGAAAAATTTGGTATTGAAGTCATTGTTCCAGAAACCGAGCAACAACAAGTAGTACATAACATCATCTACTCAGAATTATGCCTTGGTAAAATCACGGACGAGTCTAGACAGCAATACCTGAAAATCATTAACTCTTTGTATGAGCAGGGGGCAGAAGCCGTCATTCTAGGCTGTACAGAAATCGCTCTTTTGGTACAGCAAGACCATACCAAAGTACCTTTGTATGACACAACAGAAATTCATGCGGCCCAAGCTGTAAAACTTGCAATATCAGCGTAAAATAGCATTCTAACAATTCCATCCAAGCGGCCTCCACTCACAGGCACAACTGACAGAGGCGTTATAACTACAAGAGTACACATGCTTAAATATATTGAAGTTAAATCTGGATATTCTAATTGTGGACCTGCATGGATCGCGAGAGTGAGAAATTCCAAGTCCGGAAATACGGTTTATTTTAACCGTATGGCCCTTAAAAAAATGAATGGCGGCGGTATTTCCGGAAACCACTACGATTTGGAAAGTGGTGACGAGTATTGGGTGTCTGGAATTAAAAAGCAAGGAACGAATAGGCACTGGGCAGGCTCAGGAAAGATCGATGTTGAAGCTAGTGTAGTGAGGGAATTTCTGTCCATAACTAACTGTACCGAGCTTGATCTAAGCGCATTTAATGTTTGTGAAGACCACCCAAACACCAGTGGTTCACAGTTTACGGAACTGGAAAATGAAGAGTTATAACCAGTCAATGTTGTTTCACTCGTATTCACTTGCCAAAAATTAAAGCGTAAATATACAGACTATGAAACATACAATACTTATAGCTCTACTAGTTTTTTCGCAAGTTTCTCTTGCCTGTAGCTGTAATATTGGAGATGTACCGGAAAAATTCAGAGACTCTAGCAATGTATTTACCGGTACCGTAACTTCTGTTGAACGACTTGACCCGCTACGTTGGGTGCAACTCTCGCTCTGATCATTTTACCACCAATTTAACCACATTTTTGGGCGGCTCAATGGGTTGATAGTAAAATCCCTCGACCACTTTCCAAGCTTCATCCCATCGATGACTCAGTAGCATCGCTCTAAAAGTCAAGATTGCCTGCCCACCATCATCATTCCAATGTTGACCTGATCGTTTCAATCGCATTTGTACAACGGTCTTACAGGCAGACTCAACGATACCCGAACCAATCGGTTTGTTTTGCGCTTTTAGTTGAGCATAATGACAACGACTTTTGTGACGGTTGAAATAAGTGATTTCTGTTTGTAATTTTTTATCACTCACACCTTTTCGTTTTTGATATTTGAGATGATTGATCACTTTGGTGATCCCGTTGAAATCATCCAGTAAAATTTCTCGATACTTCTTATAATTGATGATCGCATCAAGGCTGTTTTTTCCATAGATCAACTGCATCACTTCATTAAGATGTTGAGAGGCATGATAAAAATCCAAAACACATTCGCCGCCTGGTAGCTTGCCATCCAAAAACGTCCAATTATCTCGTGCGCCATCGGCTATTTTTATGATCGCTAAGTCAGGCCGTTTTTCTCGGATCACGTCAAAGTGCATACTCAATTGTTCTTTCAATGTTTTCTTATGTCTCTCAGGCATTCTGGCAAGATATTGAGTTTCTAATAATGCCCCATCGGCATCGAAATAACTGACGGTGCCACAGCAGGCCTCTGCCCAGCGGGAGTCATTCCACAGTACTTTGGCATACCGGGTGGAAAGCATCACACCATCGAGTGATACGGCACATAGTGCCGCTTCTTTAGGAAGGGTATGACTTTCTAATAAGGTTAATTCATGAGTGAGACGTTGGCTTTCCCAGTGTTCGTTTAAATGTTTTGGCAATCTATCGATACTACTTTGGGAGGGTGACATTAAACCGAATTCAGAAAAGACGTTTTCACATTCAACCGGCGTGAGCAAACTCACCAAATGAATGGCTTGCTTCGCTGCTTGTGGTGTCCAAAAGCATTCAACCAGTCCCGTGTTTAATTCTAACGGGCAATCCGTAGGACCGTTGCGAGTCGTTCGATAAAGCGTTCTCTCAAGCTCGACTTCGCCAGCCAAAGTCATATAACGCTTTTTACTTCGAGAGGCTTTGCGATAGATTTTGCCACCCGACTGAAAAACGGGATAATCCCAGTCGAACTGCTCCAGTAGTTTTTTCATACATTCTCGCTTAGCGGCAGCAAATACTTGGTGAAGCTCGATTTCTAATTCACTCAATCGAGAATCACCTGTTTTGCCGTGGATTGATTTCACCTTAATGAGTAATTCTTCAAGAACATTTTGAGTGGTGATTGATATTTGAGTCTGAGCGTGAGATAGTGACATGGAAAGCACCTTTGTAAATGAAATTTATTTTTTGTTTGGTTAAAACAAAGTGTGCTTTTTTTATGCGTGTAATTCTGTGATCGTTTGATCAAATATGGCAAATAAGTGATAGTAAGTTATTGATTTTATGCTCAGAGACAGATCTGCACCCGCTACGTTGTATGATAACGAACCTTCATCGAGATAAATAAATCAACCAAACAACAATTTCATTGATTAATTTATTTTTCAGTCAGTTGCGAATACAGTCCCCAATAATCTTCTAAATGCCAGGTTTTCTCAATTTTACCTTCCTTATTAAATTGGTGTAAATCAAAAGCTACGAATGTAATTCGTTTACCTGTTTTCTTAATTCCGAATGCATCTCCGCTATGAGTAACTTCGTATTCACCTCTCACTTGAACCAAGTCGCCATCGACCAAAATATGAGTATGCTTCATCTTCATTTCAGAGAACATACCTCCAAACATTTTTGCATGCATAATAAAACCATCTATACCAGGATTCTGGCCAGGGTCAGCTGGATATTGGGTATAATCAGTTGTAATAACATCCGGAAGTACCTTAAAGTCACCGGTTTCAAAAACGGCATAAAACTTCTTAATGACTTCTAATTTTTCCGCTCTGTCTGAAGCTCTAGCTATACTGCTCGTGGCAATAATCAAAAAACTGATAATGCTAGGCCTTTTTTCATGATTGTTTTCATTCTATTTCCCCATTTTGATTTTATAATTGACCAGGGATTTCCCAACCAATCAGTTTGATAGTCAATGGCAGCATATAGTAGGTCTGTATATTATACGATGGGATAGGAGGACTAAATTTGGTATTTAAGGACATTGCAGTTATAACGAGTTTAAATTAAGGTAGAATTATCTAACATCCGTTCAGTGAACTCTATTGGTCTGTTTAAGATGAGTTTGTTTGAAACAATGAAATATGTTCATTTTATCAATTTGACTGCTAACTATTTATCAATAATTTATCTGATACTACATCTAACTAGTCTAGATAAAAATCTCTGTTCTTTATTAGGTTAATTATTAAGTATAAACTGATCCAATAGAATGGGTGATGAGCTATGATCTCTTAGGACTAATCTATTCTGCAGCAGATTCGGGCTGAAGAACATGTAGAATGATTCAAGCTAAAGTAATCATATAGTTAGGGTATTTCTCAGACAAAAGAAGTATGAACGGAACGCCAATATAATGTAGAGATTATAGTTTGTGTTATTTGTTTCCCTAGGTATTTGTTGAAGATGTTATAAAGACAAGATTCGAAGACGAATAGAAAGCTAAGCTTTGGTGAAGACATCTTCTGAAGGTAGGAGCTCAGTGTGATTAAAGTATTTACAGTATCGGCAGGATATTACTCAATTTTATTCGAGGCGATTATTGCGGAAGGATATGACAGAGAAGCATTGGAAAAAAAATGTGAAATCACTACTTCTGAATTAAACCGAGAGGACTGTCGTGTTCCAGGCGAAAAATCAATTCAGTTGTGGAATGTGGCACTTTCGTTCATTAAGAATCCAGCCTTTGCATTACATTTTGGTGCTTCGACACATTATAATCGCGTTAATATTATTAGCATGATACTAGATAACTGTGAAACATTTAGAGAAGCATTTCAGACCTTAACACGATTTGGTAAGCTGGCGGATAGTAATGGGGAACCAAGGCTAATTGAAAAAGAAGATTCAGCGAGACTCGTTCATCACTTCCATAACCCATCTTATGACCAATGTATGTCAGAGGTTTTTTTTGCTAGACTTACCATGGCCATCGAACGTAATACTACGGAACCATTTCTTATTAACGAAATTCGATTTCGCCACAGTCAACCTCATTATTTTTCGGAGTACAAAAAGATTTTCACTTTCCCGGTTTTTTTTGATCAAAGTGAAAATGCATTAATCTTTCCAAAAGGTAATCTAGATATTACCTTTAAAAAACCGAATAACTATCTAAAATATGTATTAGAATTACACTCTAAATATCTTTTAAAACAACCTGAATTTTCGGGATCTTGGACTAACAAAGTCAGAAATATTATCATTGAAAACTTGCCCACTACACATGTAAACAAATTAATGGTTTCGAATCGTCTAAATCCCAGTTCAAAGACTCTATATCGATATTTAAAAGATGAAGGTGTAACATTTAAAAACCTACTTGATAGTACAAGAAAATATTTGGCAATTAGTTACTTATCTTCAAAAAAATATTCTTCGTCAGAAATAGCATTTTTTTTAGGTTACACCGACAACACTTCTTATTATCACGCCATCAAACGTTGGAAGTCTCAAACTCCGTGCGATTTTCCATATTGAAACCAGCTATCGAATCATCCAAGTGGACAGGACAAATCAATAACAGGCGGCCTATTTTATTAGATAATGACATTCCAGAATAGACCCCGGCGAACAACATTTATCGGATTCTGAAGAAACAGGTTTTATTCCGAGCTAAGCTTAATTTAACAAAGACTAAGTTAATTGATACACTTGCTTAAAAGTATTTGAAAATCCCTCAATACTGGTTGCAGTCGTACTTGTGTCATCGCGTCTAATATCAGCCAGTTTACCATCATTGAGAATTCGGAAATAATCATTCAACATATCCGCCATATTTGCTGAAAGGCCCACTATTTCTGTCATGTTTTTCTTAAAATCTTCATAAGAAAACTGTACATATTTCAAATCGGGTTTACCGATGGCAGTGCCCAACACTTTGGCTATTTCATTAAAGGTAACGCTCCTTGAACCCAGTAAATCTTGAAAATTATTACCGATGAAATCGAGAGCTAATAGCCTTTTAATGGCATAGTCTGCAATATCTTCAACTGATATTGTATTGATGCTTAGGTCTCCGATTAAAGGTGTGCCTAATATGCCTGCGTCTTTCACCATGGCGGTCATAGCGAGTGTATTTTCCATAAAATAGCTTGGTCGCAGATGTAAAGTATTTAATTCTTCAATCGCATTAAAAGCTTCCTCCATATTGTGCAAGCCGAGTACCACGCCCGATTTTTCTGAAAATTGGGCCCCTTGGCTGCTTAACGTGACAACATAAGGAACCATACAACTTTTTAGAGCCATTGCAATCGCTTTAGAATGGTTATCCTGGTGAGCGGTGTAGTCGTTAGAGACAGGGTCAAAAGGGATCATTGCATATACAGCGGTAGCGCCGGAAAATGCTTTGGCCAATAGTTCAACATCAGACGTATCTCCGATAAATAGTTCCGCACCACTTTCCGTTAACTGTTTTGCTTTTTCGACATCTCGGCCAATTATTCTTACTTTTTTCCCGGCTTTTAATAAAGCCAATGTGATTCGTTTTCCGGTGTTACCGGTAGCACCTGTTATAACGTACATATTGTTCTCCTAAGATATCGTGATTTTTTGAGTCTCTAACTAACAAGTCTAGTAACCTTTAATCGATGATAGTTTTAAACATTCAGCTCACAAATTTACTAACATATAAGGCTTTATAATATTAATGATTGATATCTGTTTAATAAATAACCATAATAAAAACACACTGTTTAACAGGGATTAACAATCATGTTTAAACAATACAAACAGATGGCCGTTTTTGCTAAAGTTATTGAAAAAGGCTCATTCACTGCAGCAGCTGATGTCCTGGGAATGACTAAATCAATGGTCAGTCAGCATGTCAGTCGTTTAGAGAAGAAAATAGGCGTGAGGCTACTGAATCGTACGACTCGTCATTTGGCCTTAACCGAAGAAGGAATGCTTTTCCACGAAGGCTGCGTTCGAATGATTAAAGAAGCTGAAGCTGTGATAAATCGTTCGTTGCATGTTCAAACCAACCCTTCTGGTTTGTTGCGGGTCACTGCTCCCAATGGTCCTGCATCAACTCTTGTTCCTTTAATTGCCAAATTCAGGGAAATAAATCCTCTTGTTGAAATAGATTTATTACTGGAGGACACCAAACTCAATTTAGTTGAACATCAAATTGATGTTGCCATTCAATATGGTTGGTTGAAAGATTCCAGCATGTATGCAACGTTGCTCGGTCAGTTTCGTCAGGTGGTATGTTGCTCTACAAACTACTTGAAGAAGCATGAAATTCCACAAACACCAGAGGATTTAGTCAATCACCAGTGGGTCATTTATAATATATTGCAATCACCTGGTCGGTGGACATTTCGACATCGTTTGGGACAACAGATAACCATTACCGTGCAAGGATCAATTACTACAAATACACTGGAAGCATTAAATCTATTTGTGTCTGAAGGCATGGGCTTCGGCGTTTTTCCAGATTTTAATGTCGCTCAACAACTGAAAGAAAACAAATTAGTAAAAGTTTTACCGGATTACCATTTACCAGAAGGCGGCATTTATGCCATTTACCCGTCAAAACAGCAACTTCCTAGAAAGGTTCGGGCCTTTATTGATTTTTTAAAAAAAGAAGTATCCGGATAAGATGGTGCTGTAGCCAAAATTTGCTATTATCCTTGGAAACTATCACCCTAAGTAAGGGTAATAAAAAGGGCCAATGCGATAAGCCCCATCATCGGTATAGGTTTAGATTTGATATGAAGATACAAAAATTAGAGTGCGACTTAATCCGACAGTGATAGTGACTAATTTGACCCAAAGAAGTCAGCGGGACTTCCTTCATCAAAGACTCAGAATTCAGAATTTCAGCCGTTCGGGTATTTATGAATAATTCGAATAATTGTTAAAAGCAGACGTTTAACGGTTGTCTTGTCACTCTATTTATCTGGAT
>CAZOBX010000084.1:9124-21170 GCA_964578045.1 uncultured Kangiella sp.
ACGTTAGTAGTCCACAGGTAACTCAAATTGCTTTTTTAAGATACAGCAATACTTGAGTCGACGATATTACCTTTGGGGTCAAATTTTGATCCGGTCTTAATGAATTGATCCAGACTTAGGGCCATCTTCTTGATGCGGTTTTTGATAATGGGTCTCATCATCAATGGTCCAATAATCCAGCCAAGGGGACCCAGACCTATCTTTACATCCATTTTTATTGTTAATTCAGTGCCGGTTCCGCTTTTGTGCAAAAAGGCTGTAACGGTACCCGATTTCATTGGCATCGGCGTTTCACTCAGCGTCATCGTGATGTATTGGTATTCACGCAAATCAGTAATTGTCTCGACGATTGATGTGTTGTCCTGAAACTCACATCGCCGCGATGCCCCTATACCCGTATTGCGATCGCTTAACAAAGGTGAACGAACGACCCAAGGATGGTAATTAACAATCCCTGACATATCGGAAAATGTGTGCCATACATCTTTCAACTTTGAGCTAATTTTAACAGATTGGGATACTTTCATTGGTGTCACCTTAGAGGATTGTGTCAGAAGAAACGGTAGAATAGCAGAGCCTGATACGCATTGAAATCTGCATTTTATATGTGTTATCATGCGCTAATGCATAACTTTTCAAAAATATCATGGGATGACTGGAAATTGGTCATTGCAGTTGCCAGTGCTGGTTCAACAAGCAGCGCGGCTAAACTGCTGCAAATGAATCAATCCACTGTATTTCGGCGCATACATCAACTTGAACATGCACTTGGCGCTAAATTGTTCGACAAGGGTCGTTCCGGTTACACACAAACACCTTTGGCAGAATCCATTTTGCCGAAGATCGCGGAAATGTCAGGCCTGACCCATGACATAGAAAGGTCGCTTGTGGGTGCCGATCGCGATCCCGTTGGTACTGTGACCATCTCGTTGGCTCAGCCTATCGCTTTCCTCATTATGGATGCTTTGGCTGATTTTCTGCGCGCCAACCCGAGTATAAAAATAGTTATAAATGCTTCTACACAGCTTGTTAGTTTACGAGATCGCGAAGCGGACATTGTTATTCGCGGAAGCAATGATCCCGACCCAGCTCTGTTTGGCAGGCGGGTAATGACCGTAAAATTCGCAATCTATATGAATTCCAAGATTGCCAGTCAAAAGAAAATTAAACAGATAAGCCCTGACGAGTATCATCAATTACAGTGGATTGTACCTGCATTAGCACTTTGCAGCACAGAAGTTGGCGCATGGCATCGAAAGCATAATTTAGATGAATCGGCCGTGATGCTTGTGGATGACGTGGAAATTGGCTTAACTGCCGTCGAAAAAGGAATTGGAGTGGTAGTATTGCCGACTTTCATAGGCGATCGAAGTTCGAAAATCAAACGAATGAGCGATGAGTTAGCTGGATTAAAAACGGACCTATGGGTTTTGTCACATGAAGACCAACGAAATACTACCAGGATTTCGCTACTTCGTGCCGCATTAAGTGAATATCTAAAATATAATATTAAACAAAAACATTAATTGTCGGTATGCAAATCGATTTGATGATTGTTATGTTATCCAGCAACCTATCGATGCTTATAAGGCCCGTTTGTAGCCCAAAAAACAGTCGTTTAAGCGCTAAATAGGTGTTATATTAATTCAAAAATATAATGTTATTAATGGGTTACATTGGCCCAAATCCAACGAACGAGTTTCCACTTTCAATAATCATAACTGGACAATAAATATGCGTAAATTAAATCTTATTCCTATCTTTAGCTTGATAGTTAGTTTGGCAATTGTCAGTGTAGCTAACGCAGAAGTTAGATATGTAGACCAACAAAAACTTCACCAAATCGTCAAACAAGTTTCTGCAAAAAATATCGAAAAGGATATTACAAAGTTAGTCAGCTTCGGCACACGACACACATTGTCTGAGACTAAATCGAACACGCGCGGTATAGGGGCGGCGAGACGATGGATTAAATCAGAATTCGAAAAAATTTCCGAGGCATGTAATGACTGTCTTGACGTCTATTTTCAAAAAGAGACTATTTCAGGCGAACGACGTATACCTGGTCCAACCGAAGTTGTCAGCGTTATCGCTATTTTAAAAGGAAAAACCGATCCCGGACGTTATGTGATTATGTCTGGCGATATTGATTCACGAGTTAGCGATGTGATGAACGCTACTTCCGATTCGCCGGGCGCAAACGACAATGCGTCAGGTGTAGCCGGAGTGTTAGAAGCTGCTCGAGTGCTCACAAAACATCAATATTCTGGTTCAATTGTTTTTGCTGCACTAGCAGGGGAAGAGCAGGGACTCTTCGGCGGAAAGATTATGGCTGGACGGGCGCATAAAGATGGATGGCGAATTAAGGCAGTATTGAATAACGATATGATCGGAAATATCCAAGGTATTAATGGTGTCATTAATAATACCACTGCGCGAATTTTCGCAGAAGGAACGCGCCAAACTGAAACGTCAGAACAAGCAAGAACAAGACGATTCACCGGTGGAGAAGTTGATTCTCCGACTCGAAATTTAGCGCGTTATATCGATTGGATGGCGGACCGCTACATTCCTAATTTAGACACTATGATGATATACCGTTTAGACCGGTTTGGTCGTGGTGGTCATCATCGACCTTTTAACGATTTAGGTTATCCTGCAGTGCGTATTATGGAAACCAACGAAAATTATAATCGCCAGCACCAAGATCTTCGAACAGAAAATGGCATTAACTATGGCGACACCATTGACGGCATCAACTTTGAGTATGCCGCGAAATTGACTGCGCTCAATGCCGTCTCTTTAGCTGGGATGGCGTGGGCACCTAATCCACCAACGAAAGTCAAAATCAGTGGAGCAGTGCAGCCCAGTACGACATTGAAATGGGATAAAGCGAGTGGGAATGAACGAGATCTTATTGCTGGATATAAAGTTTACTGGCGACTAACGGATTCTTCTCAATGGCAAAATAGCGTATTTGTTGGCAAGGTCACTGAACATACATTGGAGAATATTGTTATTGACAATTACTTCTTCGGTGTCGCTAGTATTAGTAAAGATGGATTCGAAAGCCCGATTGTTTTTCCGGGCGATGCCGGCTCTTTTGGTGAGTGAATTTAGTACTCACCTAATAACATGCACACGATCTAAACTTATGATAGGTAAAGTATGGGTATTGCCATTGAACAGGTAGTCAGTTGTGAACGTGATAGCGAGCTAAATCAATGAGACTCCTATTAGCCTTGTCGATCAACGTATTACTACTTGCACTGATGTTTCTGTATATAAGCCATATGAATTTAGCAATTTTGGTCGGTATTTCATTGATTGTATGGTTTTTTTGGTTTTTATGGCATCGCCAGAAACTTGTCATGGAGAGAGTTGAAGGAAAAATAAAGGGACAGAAAATAATAATGCCTACCGAGCATATTATGTTTAGAGCTGTAGAGTCTTCCGGGTATTCTCAAACAAGTGGTATGGGCTATATTGCTCTCACAGAAAAAGTTTTGTATTTTGAGCTTATTCTTCTCGATTTAGTCATTACAGTACCGACAGATAGACTTCATGGTTCCGAGTTCGTTAACCGTTTGAAAGGTGTCTCGCCTGTTAGAAAAATGCTACGCATAATGTTTACTAATGAAAGTGGCGAAGAGGATTCTATCGCTATTAATGTTAAAGATATGGAGAAGTGGAAACATGCAATCGCAGATATTTGTAAGAGAACAACATAATAAAGCACATCATCAGAAAAGCTATTTCCCCCGATAAAGTAGGCACTTTCTGTGCTCTGATTTGGCAGCAAAAATAAACTAGTTATAAATAGGAGTAATGTATGGCGAAAAATTCTAAGTCTGCAAAAATAACGAGTATTGCTTTGATGTGTACCGGTATTGGTCTAGCATTTTGGGGTTATCAAAAATCTGGCAGCATTAGCTCACAAATATCAAATGTATTCACAGGTTCACACTCTGATAATGTCATGTTGCTTTATATAGGTGGCGCAGTCTGCATTGCCGTTGGCCTATTTTTGTTGATTAAGAAGTAAATGAAGGAGTGAAGGAGTAAAGGGATTATATGCAGCATAAAGCGAAGGAGAGAACAATTGCATCTGATAATGTTTGACATTGACGGAACATTGGTTAATTCAGTAAGTTTTGAAGATGATTGCTATTTAAAGGCCGTTCAAGAAGTAATAGAAATGCCTGTTGATACAGATTGGTCGAAATATAAGAATGTCACTGACTCCGGGATCTTGGATGAAATCATCGAACGAACGGGTTTGTTAAACGACAGGAAAAATATTCATAAAAAAGTGAAACATCGGTTTATTGGCTATATCAAGACTCATCTGTCCCATACCCCAGCTAAAGAAATTAAAGGAGCTGCAGCATTTATTCGAAAGCTCAAAAAAAGAAATGACCTTGTTTTGGCGATAGCGACAGGCGGCTGGGAAGAATCCGCTAAACTGAAATTAGAATCAGCAGGGATCAATTACACTGGCATTGCTTTTGCCTCAGGTTCAGATCATGCTAGCCGTGCGGGCATAATGAAAATCGCAGAATCGAAATGTTCAGTTATTGAGTTCACTTCGAAGTCATATTTCGGAGATGCGATTTGGGATAAGAAAGCATCTCATGAATTAGGCTATAACTTTATCCTTGTTGGTAATCAATTTAGCCATTCTAAGAAAATATTGGACTTCAGTATTAGTGATAAAGCGCTATCATTTGTCGGCCTATAATCAGCGTCATCACTTAAGAAATTTACTAACAGCACTAAATGGTAAAAAAGACTTATCTATGGCAGGTTATTCAGGAACACCATTATTTAAGAAGCTCGGGATAAAGGATGGGTTCAGATTATATGTCAAAAATCCTCCCGATAATTACCTTCAACTAATTGAACCGATACCCGACGATGTAGAAATTTTAAGTCGTATATCGAACAATATCGATATCATCCATTTTTTCATAAAAAGTAAAAATGAGCTTTCTTCAAATATTGATCTCCTAATGAGTAAGATAAAACAGAATGGAATGATTTGGGTTTCGTGGCCAAAAAAGGCGTCAAAAGTACCAACAGACATTACAGAAGATACCATAAGAGATATCATACTGCCCATAGGTCTTGTTGACATAAAGGTTTGTGCTGTAGATGAAACCTGGTCAGGGTTAAAGCTTGTTATACGAAAAGAGAATCGTAGACCAGCTTAACAAAATCTTTAACCTCAGCCGCTGCGATCTTTGACACCGCCTCATTTTACGATCTTGTATATGCGCTGCTCATATTATTACACAAGCTTGTACAATAAATAGGTCCGATTAACTCGGCGTTGCACAAATCGCTCCGCGAGAAAGGAATATCCTGACACTATTAAAACCGATCAGCAGCAATGGATTCATCCTACAACATCGGTATCAAAATATCTATTAATTAGGCCATTGTTAGTCTATGCTGGCTGACCAAACCTACCGTCAAAAAAACATAATATACTGGTCGTAATTATACATCCATCAGTTGCAATCAATCAGGAAAACTCCATGGCATTAAAACCCACCATCTACAAACTTAATATTGCACTGTCTGATCTTAACCGAGATTATTACGACAACATTGATTTAACTTTGGCTCTACATCCGTCCGAAACCCTCGAACGGATGATGGCACGAGTGGTCGCTTTTTGTATCAACGCCGAAGAGCATTTGAAATTCACCAAAGGATTGAGTGAAATCGAAGAGCCTGATATTTGGGCACGGACTCTTGATGATCAAATCGCGCTATGGGTTGACGTAGGGGAGCCTGACGTTGAGCGGATAAAAAAAGCCACACGTAAAGCCCAATCGGTTAAAGTTTATTGTTTTAATTCTAAATCGGATGTCTGGTGGGAACAATCCAAGGCCAAATTTACCCGACTTTCCGTCGAGGTCTATCGCTTTGAGTGGTCCGAAATCCAGGCTTTGGCGGCGATGGTTCAACGAACAATGTCGGTATCCTTTATGATTACAGGTGATTCTGCGTATATTACGATAGATCCCGGACAATGCGAAATATCCTGGAGCAAGCTTACAACGGATTAATTTCTTTTAATTGAGGGTTTGTCGTTAATTTGCCATATTCCAGAAAACCACCAAATAGAGTAATATAGCAAACTTGGGGAATAATTTAGGCTAATACTGGGATCCAAGTATTAATAGGTAAGTATTAATAGGCTGATGGAAAACAATAATAATCAAAATCATGCAGAAAAGATGCAGTTGAAACCGCAACAAGTCGAGCATGGGCTTGCTGAAACCCCTGACTCTAATCTTTCCTCTGCTGATCAGAAAGCATTAACTCAAATAGATAATCGCTTTCAGTCCGATCCGACCGAACAGGGATTCATCGACGCAAAGGAAGACGCTGATAGAGCGCTGGCCGAAAACAAAATTATTCTCAACAACCGGTTTGTCCTCAAAGAAACACTTGGGTCCGGTGGAATGGGCACCGTTTACAAAGCCCAAGATCTTCGTAAAGTCGAGGCGCGTGACAATAATCCCTATGTTGCGGTCAAAATACTCAACAGTGATTTCCGTAACCACCCTGATGCGTTTATCTCACTGCAAAGAGAAGCCAGCCGTTCACATCTGTTGTCTCATCCTAACATCGTGACAGTTCACGATTTTGACCGGGACGGTGATGCGATTTATATGACTATGGAGTTACTGGTAGGTGAAGATCTGGAAGCACTGCTTAATCGACATCAAAATGTTGGTCTGGCGAAAAATAATGCCCTGGAAATTCTCAAAGATTTTTGTGTTGCGCTCGATTTCGCTCATAAAAAGGGCATTATTCATTCGGATCTAAAGCCGGGCAACATCTTTGTCAGCAAAGAAGAAGGCACCAAAGTCCTCGACTTTGGTATTGCCAGATTGGCATTGGAATCTAAAAATCAAGACCATTTTGATGCCGGTCGAATTGGCGCAATAACGCCGGCTTATGCCAGCCTGGAAATGATAAACAAACAACCACCGGATGCAAGAGACGATGTGTTTGCTGCTGCAATAATTGCCTATGAATTATTGACTGGAGTTCATCCTTACAAAAAATATTCGGCGGCAACCGCCATTGCAAAGTATCTCAGTCCGACTCGTCCGACTGGATTAAGCAAACGTCAGTGGAAAGCCTTGTCAAAAGCGCTCCAGCTAAAACGAGCGGATAGAACCAAAACCATCAAGGAATTTATGGATGGTATGACGCTCGCACCAAAGCTGCCTGTTTATCGAACCATCAGCATTGTATTGTTAACGGTTATCTCCTGGTTTATTTACAACCAGTTTTTTGCCCCCAACGAGTTGAGTCGAGTGATCGATGAAACGTTAGTCAAAGCAACGCTGTGCTTTGACGCCCGTAATTATCAGTGCGCTATTGAAAGCGCTAACACCATATTGGAAATTGCGCCGGAGCACAAGCTGGCAATTGGTTTACATCTTCAGGCTCAGATCAATCAGTCGATCAATCAGATCAATCAATGTTTAAAAACAGCCAGGGATATTGATTGTGCGTTTCAGCATTTTAACGAGCTGAAAATACTGGCTGTCGCACAGCCGCTACTGATAAAAATAGAGCAAAAAATTAAAGCCAAAGAACGATCAATCCAGATCCAGAGTTTGTTAAAACTCGCTAAAGATTGCTTTGCCCTCGAGAACTATGAATGTGCCAGGAAAAATGCCACATTGGTTCTTGACATCCAGCTAAACCATCAGCAGGCAAATTCCTTGTTGCAACAGAGCGAACAAGCTCTTGAGCAACAACAAATAGCTCTCACCCAACTCAATCAAGATTTCCAACAATTGATGAGCAAAGCCAGAAAATGTACAAGGCAGAGTAATTATGCCTGTTCAAGTGAGTATGCCAAGCAAGCACTGGCGCTTAAGCCTGATAATCTTGACGCTGAGGACCTTTATCAGAGTTCCAATTTTGAATACAAACAGCATTTGAAAAATCTGGAAAAGGCCGATAAAGTGCTGAGAGACGGGCGAAAATGTCTTGCCAAACTGGATTACAGCTGCGCGATCGCTAAATCAGAATCGGCTTTGGAATTTGTACCGAATTACAAAAAGGCTTTACAGCTAAAGCGAGATGCCACAGAATCATTAAATAAAGTGAAAAAGAATATAAAGATTGAGTAGTTTTCGCTTGCAACATGACGTCCAGGAGCCAGTAATGCCGACCAAAGTTAACCCAATTTCTCGACGTAAATCCAATCGATTGATAGCCTGTACGCTAGCGGTCACTTTGCTGACAGCGGCCGGTTGTGGCGGGATCAGCAACAAACGATGGAAGCAAATCGGTACCGTGGTGGCGATCGGCATCGCCGCCAAACTCATTTACGACATGGTGGTCGATTATCAGTCGAAACAAATCAATGATGAAGGGGAAGTGGTAGAACGCTATAAAAAGGCACATGGAGCATTACCTCTGGAGCCCGTTTTGGTTAACTATGAGTCCACAATCACACCAGGTGGGGTGGTCACCGCGGGAAACGACATATCAATCCAGTCCAAATTAGAGGTGGTGAGAAGCGCAGGTTCTCGTCGCGTCGATATTCAGGAAAAAATTGTCATTTTTGACAATGACGATAATAGCAAAGAGCTAAAAAGTCTGACCAAAGTGGTTAACAAAGAGACTAATTCCAGCGGCGCATTTGAAAACGAATTTACCTTTAAACTACCCAAAGGAATGCCCCAGGGAATTTACCCGGTGCAAACAACCGTGATTGTTGACGGAAAAGCCTATGCTCCGGTTAATAGCCAATTGCAGTTGATTTATCACGTTGACGGTCAGCCGCAATATCAACTGGTGGCGGCTAACTGAATAAAAGCTACCTTCAAATAAAAGTACCTTCTCAGTGATTGTGGTAGAGATCGAATCGTTCGAGTTTTTTGATAGCTTTGAAAGTAGAAACAATCGCTACAACCATCTACTGAATAGTCACGTTTTATTTAACAATTAATTATTGCTTTTCCCTCTCCGCCCCCGTATAATCCGGCGCTCTTGAATTCTGTGTTGATTTTAAGCCTTTGTTCAAGAATGAAATATCTAATACAATTTGACTTTACTCCTTGTTACTTAAAATGCTTATTTTTCAAGCGCTTAGGTGACTGGAAACCGTGAGGAGCTTTTAAATGCGACACTATGAAATCGTATTTCTAGTGCACCCTGATCAAAGTGATCAGGTACCTGCCATGATCGAAAGATATACCACTGTAATTACAGAAGCAGGCGGTACTATCCACAGAAACGAAGACTGGGGACGCCGTCAACTGGCTTATCCAATCAATAATTCTCATAAAGCGCATTATGTTCTACTTAATGTAGAAGCTGAGTATGCAGCTATCGAAGAATTAGAAACTTTATTCCGCTTTAATGACGCCGTTATACGTAGTCTTGTTATCAAGATGAAAGGACCGGTAACCGAAACTTCTCCGCTTGTTAAAGCAAAAGAAGAAGCGGCTAAGCGTTTTGACTCTTCAGACAAAAAGCGTGAAGAAAAATCACCAGAAGATGCACCAGCAGAAGCGCCTAAGGCCGAAGAAGCTGCAGCTGAATCAGAAACTGAATAACGGAGGAATTGAAAATGTCTCGATTTTTTAGACGTCGTAAATATTGCCGTTTCACTGCAGAAGGTGTAACGGAAATTGATTATAAAGATTTAGCTACTCTAAAGAGCTATGTTACTGAAACTGGTAAAATTGTTCCTAGCCGTATTACCGGCACAAAAGCAAAATACCAGCGTCAACTTTCAACCGCTGTTAAGCGTGCTCGTTTTCTGGCCTTATTGCCATACTCTGACGCACACAAATAATAGTCCCATTAACGAATAATTGAGGATAGACTAATGCAAGTCATTCTACTTGAAAATATCCGTAATCTGGGCCAGCTGGGCGATAATGTTTCGGTAGCAAATGGATACGGTCGTAATTTCTTGTTGCCAAAAGGTAAAGCAGTACCAGCAACAAAAGATTACATTGAAAAATTTGAAGCGCGTAGAGCGGAGCTTGAAAAGAAGGCAGCTGATATTTTAGCTGCAGCGCAAACAAGAGCCGATCAAGTGGCAGAACTAGCGGTGACCATAGAAGCCCACAGTGGTGAAGAAGGTAAGTTGTTTGGCTCTGTTGGAACCAAAGACATCGCTGATGCAGTTTCTGCAGCTGGCGTTGCCCTTGAAAAGCACGAAGTTCGTTTGCCAAATGGCGCTTTAAGAAATACTGGTGAATTTGAGATTGATATTCATTTACATGCCGATGTAAATGCGATTCTTAAATTGACTGTAGTCGCTCAGGAAGACTAGGACTTAAGAATAATAGTTCCAGATTAGACGTTTGAGAGATTGATCTCAAACTCTTCCAGTGACAAAATGAAACACTCAAGGCCAAAAGCTTTGGGTGTTTTTTTTTGTAGCATTCCCAAGGGTTTCGAGTGCTAGTTTAACAAGAATATAATGTAGCAGTGGATTTATCCGCGATGTAGGTTATAACGCTGAACGATTTAACCGAGCTGAAGACTGCTTCTACCAAAGAAAGATGCTTCCTGTAGTAGAAGCGAGATTCGGACTGAATATTTAATGAGCGAAGACAGACAAATTAAAAATATAAAAATGCCACCTCATTCCCTGGAGGCTGAACAATCGGTCCTTGGTGGATTGATATTGGACAATGATGCCTGGGAAAAAATTTCTGAAAGAATTGTTTCTGAAGACTTTTACCGTAAAGACCATCGCTTAATTTTCAAAGCACTGCATTATTTAGCCGATAACGCACGTCCGATGGACGTGGTGACCTTGTTTGAATTTTTGGAACAGGAAGGCGAAGCGGATGAAATTGGTGGACTTGCCTACATTGCTGATCTGGCTAAAAATACCCCAAGTGCTTCCAATATTGGCGCCTATGCGGATATTGTCAGAGAAAGGGCGGTTTTACGGTCGTTGATTGCAGTGGCGAATGAAATCGCTGATGCAGCTTATGAACCCAAAGGCCGAAAACCCGACGAACTACTTGATTTGGCAGAAGCCAAAGTTTTCAAAATTGCCGAAGAAAGAGAAAGCAATGATGGCGGCCCGGAAGCAGTTGCCCAAATTTTACCCAGAGCACTTGATCGATTAGAAGAAATTCAAAAATCCAAAGGCGGTATTACTGGTCTGGCTACGGGTTTTAAAGATTTTGACAATATGACTTCTGGTTTACAGGAAGCTGATTTAGTCATTGTTGCAGGTCGTCCATCAATGGGTAAAACCACTGTTGCAATGAATATGGCAGAGCACGCTGCGATCCACGGTGAAAAACCCGTACTAGTGTTTAGTATGGAAATGCCTTCACAATCATTGTTAATGCGTTCATTCGCTTCGATCGGCGGGATTGATGCAACACGACTTAGAACGGGGGCATTAGATGATCGAGATTGGGATAATCTCTCGGTCGCCAGTAATATCCTTAAGAATAACTGTAAGCTTTTTATTGATGATTCGGCCAGTCTATCTCCCACTGAAGTTCGTACCCGCTCTCGACGACTGGTAAGAGAGCAGGGTGACATTGGATTGATCCTGATTGATTATCTACAACTAATGCGTGTTCCTGGAATGAGTGAAAACAGAACTCAGGAAGTTTCCGAGATTTCACGCTCGCTCAAAGCCTTGGCAAAAGAGCTTAGATGTCCTGTGGTCGCTCTGTCACAGCTCAATCGTTCACTAGAACAACGAGCCGATCGCCGCCCCGTCATGTCTGATTTAAGAGAATCAGGCGCCATCGAGCAAGATGCCGATTTAATCTGTTTTATTTATCGTGATGAAGTTTACAATCCAGAAACGGAACATAAAGGTCTGGCAGAAATCATTATTGGAAAACAAAGGAATGGTCCAATTGGCACGGTTAAAGTCACTTTTCAGGGGCATTACAATCGCTTTGTCAACTATACACCAGCTTATGATGAAGGCTATTAGCATCAAAGAATCAGGTAATAAGTGCTAAGTGCTAAGTGCTAAGTGCTAAGTGCTAAGTGCTAAGTGCTAAGT
>CAZOBX010000085.1:0-20948 GCA_964578045.1 uncultured Kangiella sp.
GTCAATCGCCGCATGGGTTTGCTCAGCTTGAACAACTTTATCCAAAGCAGGCTGTTTTTTCACTTCATCGGTAAGACGGTCGCTATCTGGCGGCTCATTGTTGAGCTGTTTACTCATCGGTCTTTCGATCGAATTTTTGTCTTCGTGAGTTAGCCCAATTTTATCGCCAAGATTTTCTTCAATGACCGATGGATCCGATTTAGGCTGCCAACAGTCGATGTCCATTGCTTGTAAATAAGCAAAGCGCATTGCCTCCGTCATCTTCGAAGTTGTTGTTGGCTGTGCAGTCGAAGAACCACTCACAACTCTACTCCGCAATATTTACAATATTCAGCGTCGGTATCATGACCTTCTTCGCTGCAGTTTTGGCAGGCCACATTTGATACATCTTTTTTGAATGCTCGTGCTAATTCTGCGGTATAAATACCGGTAGGCACGGCGATATTTCCCTGACTGAAATTTTTTATTTTTTTTGCCATAAACGCATTTTTTCCAAAAGAGTCTCGCTCTGCAACTCGCTCGTCGCCTTGGCTATTTTACGACATTTTAGCGCCCGTTACTGCCGCAACAAATGAAAAAAGCCCTTTTCATATCGAAAAGAGCTTTTATTTTAAGCCGGACCGTAACGATTCAGCGAATTACTTGATATTCATAGTTACGATGGGATCGCCTTAATTCTTATTTCTACCCGTCGATTTTGCGCGCGCCCTTCTGATGATTGATTGGTGGCGATCGGCTTCATTGGTCCTTTTCCAAAATAGATGATTCGCTGTTCAGAAATTCCTTTAGATTTCAAATAGTTTGCCACTTGCTTTGCGCGGTTTTCTGATAACGACAAATTATAACTTATGCTACCGGTTGAATCAGTGTGACCCTCTATTTCGATTGCGGTTTTTTCGTAACCGGCTAACACCTTTACAACTGAATCCAGTACTGAATAAAAATCCGCTTGAATATCTGACTTATTGGTTGCAAAGGTGATATTACCTGGCATGATTAGGTTAATAGAATCACCGTTTCTTTGCACACTGACTCCCGAATCAGCCAGAGAACGCCTTAAATCGGCTTCTTGTGAATCCATATAAGCCCCAATGCCGGCGCCTATAGCACCGCATCCCAGAGCCGCATTTCGTGCATGCTTGCCACTTTTTATTGCTCCCACTAGCCCGCAGACTAATGCGCCGATACCGGCTCCTTTAGCAGCATTGCTGGTTTTTCTCTCACCAGTATAAGGATCAATGGTTTGGCAGCCGGACAAAGCCATAGAAAGAGCAATTAAACTTGCGGTTATCGTTTTCGAGCGAATTTTAATCATTTAATAAACCTTGAATATGATCTGTTGATTGAATTAGTACTTGGTACCAGTATAGTCGCGGTTTATGAATAACAACTGAATCCGAAGGGCGTCACTAAAAAAACTGGATTGTGATGTTGATATTCAGTCATGCGATTAAGTAGAGGATATTCGCAAAATACTCTCATTAGTTCAATAATAAATTTGTAAGAATGTGATCCAACACCTAAAGATTTTAAGCGGCAACGTCTGAACCCGAATCTTTGCTCGACGAGAAACCGGCTTTGATATAATCCTGGCTGTATTCGTCAACTTGAATGGCATCCAACCGAAGCCTTTCAGATTCAAGATATTCGTTTGCTTCAGATTGGTTCAAAATACCAGCTGCAACCGCTTTTTCGAGAATATTGCTTAGCTCAGTTGAAGCTTCTAAGCGTTTTTCCTTAATGGCTGTTCGTATTTTTACCGCGATCTTGTTTGCTGCAAGCACCTTAATAAAGGCATATTCAATCCTTCCTACCGGCTGATCTTTGTTTCCGATATAAATATTCTTTGTTAACCGATTACGCAGTTCGTTATTCGACAACATCGCTTGTACAATCTTATGATCTAACTCGTCACTTGGTCGCTTGTAGGCATTACCAAAAGGAAAAATGATCCGTCTTAACACCTTACCAAGCCAGGTTGGTTGCAAATTCTCAAAGAATTCGTCAAACGCGATTTGGATCAAATAAAGGTTATTCTCTATCGTCCATTTGACATAAACCAGATCGGCTCCTTGCTGACCACTATCCTGATAATACTTAAGTACCGATGAAGACAGGTAAAGGTGACTTAAAACGTCACCTAAACGGGCAGACAATCTTTCTTTGCGTTTAAGCTCCCCCCCTAGCAAAGCCATTGACAGATCAGATACCAACGCCAGCGCAGAACTCATTCGAGTCAATTGCTGATAAAAACGTCCGGTCTCACCGTCAACCGGCTTGCTGGCGATTTTACCGCCGGTGAGTCCCAAACTCAAAGTACGAATGAAGTTACTTAACCCATAGCCGATATGACGGAAAAATAATGAATCAAACTCATCTAATCCTTGCTCTTCATTGGCTCGACCCGCTGCTTGCATTTCACGATAGACAAACGGGTGGCAACGGATGGCGCCCTGACCAAAAATCATCAGGTTTCGGGTTAAAATATTGGCTCCTTCGACCGTTATGCTAACCGGAGAACTCATAAAACCACTGGCTAAATAATTTCGTTCACCCTGAATAACGCCGCGACCACCATGAATATCCATCGCGTCATTGATTAAAGAACGCGCGGATTCAGTCATATGATATTTGGCAATTGCAGTGACTACCGATGGTTTGTAGCCGGCATCAACCGCTGCAGCCGTGGTCATACGTGTGGCTTCTAGTTGATAGGTCGCCCCAGCAATTCGCGCCAAAGCTTCTTCGACCCCTTCAAATTTGCCAATTTCGGTTTTAAATTGTTGGCGTAAAATAGAATAAGCGCCAGTTGTTCTGTAGGCGATTTTTGCGGCAGCTGTAGCGCCCGAGGGTAGTGAAATACCACGACCAGCAGAAAGACATTCCACTAACATTTTCCAGCCCCTACCCGCGTAGTCTTGACCGCCGACAATCCAATCTATCGGAATAAATACGTCTTTACCTCGAGTCGGTCCATTCATAAATGGCGATCCCACCGGATAGTGTCGATCGCCTATTTCAACGCCTGCATGTGAGGTCGGGATCAAAGCCACAGTAATTCCCAGATCTTCATCATCTCCAAGCAGGTTTTTGGGATCATACATTTTGAATGCCAAACCTAATACCGTGGCGATTGGCGCCAAAGTGATGTAACGTTTGTCCCAATTAAGGCGAATACCCAAAACTTCTTTGCCTTCAAATTTTTGTTTGCACACCACTCCCGAATCAGGCATCGCGCCCGCATCTGATCCCGCTTTAGGTGCGGTAAGTGCGAAACAGGGAATATCCTTACCTTTAGCCAGATTAGGCAGATAGCGATTTTTTTGCTCATCAGTGCCGTAATGCAATAAAAGTTCGGCCGGCCCTAAGGAATTGGGCACCATTACGCTCACACCTAACGCCCCGCTTCGAGAGGCAAGCTTGCAAACAATGCTTGAATGGGCTAATGCTGAAAAACCTTTACCGCCGTACTCTTTCGGAATGATTAATCCCAAAAAGCCTTCTTTTTTAAGATAATTCCAGACTTCTTCCGGGAGATCTTTATCTTCGAAACTCACCTTCCAATCACAGACCATTTCACAAACGTCTTCAACCTGATTATCCAAGAATGACTGCTCTTCTTCCGTTAATTCAGGTTTCTCAAAATCAAGCAGTTTTTTCCAATTAGGATTGCCTCTAAATAATTCTCCATCCCACCAAACATCACCAGCATCTAAGGCTTCTTTTTCGGTTTGATTCATTGGCGGTAATACTTTCTTAAAAAAGGCAAAAAACGGGCGGGTTATTTTATCTTTACGCAAATCATCGGCAAAAAATAATACCGCCACCGGCATAAATAACAACCAGGGTAGGATTAGAAATTCGCTGGACATCGTCATCATGACCAACGCAACGCCAGCACTGGCCAATGCAGTTCCCATTCGTGCTCGATAATAAGCGCTGGCCCATAAAACGACAAATAATATAAAAATCTGAAATGACAAAACCATAATCAACGCTCTCCCGCAGGCGTTTGTGATGTGACATTTAGCTTGTTTGGATCAAAGGAAAATGCTGCCGACATAAAGGGTACTAAGCGTTTGATAATTTCTTCGATGGATACTTTTTGATCAAAATCACTTTCAGAAATCTCCTGAAGTGCTTGATGGCCTGCTAATGTGAAAATAAACGAGCCGAGCATAAAATGCAGTCTCCAGAACATTTCTGATGGTTGTAAGTTCGGACTGGTTGTATGAAGTAATTGAGTAAAACGTCTTAGTACCGAAGAGTAATGTTCCATCGCAAAACGCCTGATATGACCTTGAGTTTCGGCGTAAGCGCGGCCTAAAAGATTCATAAATACTCCGGCACCATCTGGTCGTAAATTATCCAATTGAGTAATCGGCTTGATCAATGTACTTAACACGTCAATCACGTTCAAATCAGAAACTGTACCATCGAGGCGATCCATTTCTAAACTAAGATCATGGGTGAATCGTTGCATAAAACGATCGAAAACCGCCTGGATCAAAGTTTTTTTAGAACCAAAATGGTAATTAACTGAAGCTAGATTGACTTCCGCGTTGGCGGTTATCATACGTAAGCTCGTTTCAGAAAAACCATGATCAGCAAATAATTCTTCTGCCGCATCGAGTATTTTTTGTTTCGTTGAAGTCAAATTCAGACCTTTTCAGCCAACCAATTCAAACAAGTGTTTGAAACATACGTTCAAAACATGCGGAAGTCAAGTAATCAACGGAACTCTTTGCCTATTTACAGTTTTTATCATGGCCCTAATATCCGAATCGAAAGAGCCAAGGAACAACCAATATCGACCCGATATTGTAATTTTTACTCATCTGGCAAATCCTCCTGTTGTTTCCTAAATTATTGCCTATACTCACTGATAGATTAGTCTAATTTCAATGTAATTACAGGACAAAGTAGGCAATTTTTATGAATCAATCGGCAAATCAGATCACCTTACTCCAGCTAGCAGCGGCTCAGCTGGCACTATCGCTTAAAGAGACAGAACAGCCATTTGACGATTTATCTAAACTTTTCATCGAAATCGTGGAAGGCTATAACTCTATGGAGACCTTAATCGGCTCGTCGAAACAGTCTGAAATCGAAACCCTGCAAATGCTCCATCATCAAACTCAATCGAAAGTACGTAACGCGATCGTCGATTTTCAGTTTTATGATCGCATGACTCAACGATTACAGCATATTATGGGAACCATTCAGGATGCAATAATCACTTTAGAAGTACAACCGGACGATAGTAACGCTGAGTGGCATCATATTTTTGAGCGGGTTGAGAAGAGCTATACAATGAGAGAGGAAAAACAGCTTTTTGACAGTATTCGTAGCGGCGAAGGATTTGAATCAGCAGTCAAGTCTCTGATTGAACAGACTTTTAAGAAAGAAGCGTTAGAATCCGAAATCGAATTATTTTGATATTAGTGGAGCGCTATGAAAATTCTGATGCTGGATGGCTGCTCTTATCCGGAGTTGATGTTATTGACTATCAGCTTTGCGGTACATACTTTAAGAGCTAACCACAAATCAACGGCAACTCACAATCGGCTTGCCATTTCTTGACCTGTTATCCTGAAACTGGGTAAATCTCAGCTTATAGCCTTACAATGAGTTATTCGACAATGAATAGGGTTGTCCATAGCTATCGGCCCTCGGCTAAATTAACCCCAGCTCGGGTTAGATACACTGATTTACAATTAACTTACTAATCATTAAGGACTTACGGGCTTCCCCTAACCGGAGCTGGGGTTAAATTAATTTTATTCTTAACCGCTGTCAACAGTCCATGGCCAAATAAACCAACATTTAGTCAGTTAGCAAGCTTTACACATACCTTGTTACAAAGAGGACACACCTTGAAAGGTGTTTTGGTCATATAATACACTACATCGAAGGCGTGTTTATTGGCTTGTCTCAAACCGGGGAATAAAATACTAATTTTGGCACAATAACTGCTTTAGTTCGGTTAGAAATTCTTATTTGATGAATATGTTACCTCAACCAGACGCTTTACCAGTTGCGAAGGAAAATAATATGAAAGTTACAACCAGCTTATCAAATGACAGTAAAATGAACAAATTACTAATGGCTTTACTATTCAGTGCTTGTTTGATCGCAACTGGATGCAGCGATAGTGGTTCCACCGACGATGGAGCAAATTCTGAACAATCCGCTGAATCTGATAAAAAGAAAAAAGATGAAAAACCGCCGGTGCCAGTTGAAGTGGTTTCCGTTGCACGGGGTGATATTCAACAAACCTATCGCACAATTACGACTTTGGAAGCAGAATTAGAAGTTCAGGTAGTAGCCCGTTCAACCGGATTACTGCAAAGTATTCTGGTTGAAGAAGGTGATTCAGTTGTAAAAGGCCAGTTAATGGCACAACTTGATGTCGAACAGCTTGAACTGGAAGTGGCTCAATTAGGCGCCACATCGAAAAAATTAAAAAAGGAACTGGAAAGACAAACCTCATTGTTCAAGAGAAAACTGGGGACTTCTGATGCACTGGATCGCGCCAAGTTTGAATTCCAGGCACAATTGGCTCAATTCAAGCTCTCCAAGCTAAAACTTAACTATGCCAGTATTAAAGCGCCGATTGCAGGAATAGTCACCGAACGTATGGTAAAGGCGGGCAATTTAATTAGAGACAACGACAATTTGTTTAAGATTGTTGATCTTTCTTCCTTAAAGGCGGTTTTACATTTGCCTGAAAAAGAGTTGGCCAATGTTAAAAAACAACAAAAGATTTTATTAAGTATTGATGCTGTGGGTGACAAGATCATCATGGGTGAAATCGAACGTATCAGACCTTCTATAGATACCCAAACCGGAACTTTTAAGGTAGTAGCTAAACTAAATAATGAAAACAACTTTTTGAAAACTGGTATGTTTGGCAAAGTGGAAGTGGTTTTTGATATCCATTTAAACAGTCTGGTAGTTGAACAACAAGCTGTCATTACTCAGGATAACCGCTCCCATGTTTTCGTAGTGAAAGATAACAAAGCCATACAGACGCCCGTTAGCATTGGATTTAGACACAACGGGTTATTAGAAATTACTGATGGATTGTTAGAATTTGATAAAGTCATTACCACTGGCCAACAAATTCTCAAACACGAAACCATTGTGGAAATTGTCGGTCAGGAAGAACAGGTTGCTGATGAAAAAAAATCGATCGATAAAGGGCAATCGCCTTCTACCCTCGCTTCCAATCCATAGATATTCGTTAGTCACAAATAAAAACAATATTGGAGCTTAGCAGCAAACTCTAGCTGCTATGCTTTCTAACAAACAGCATTACCCAAAGGAAATCTGATATGAACCTTATTGCTATCGCAATTCGTAGGCCGGTTACTGTTGCCATGTTTACTCTCGCAGCATTGGTTTTTGGATTGGTTCTTCTCAACCGATTGGGCTTTAATTTATTGCCTGAACTCAGCTATCCAACCTTAACGGTACGAACCGATTTTGAGGGAGCTGCTCCAGCAGAGGTGGAAAATTTGATCTCTCGGCCTTTAGAAGGTGTTCTTGGAACAATAAAAGGGCTCCGGCAAGTTCGTTCGGTTTCTAAGGCCGGGCGCTCTGATGTTTATCTTGAATTTTACTGGGGAACTAATATTGATGTCGCCAGTCTTGATGTTCGTGAAAAGTTAGAACAAGTGCAACTACCTCTCGAGGTCACCGCCCCATCTTTGCTTCGATTTAATCCCAATAACGATCCGATCATTCGCATGAGTTTGAACAAGAAACTCGAAGATGGAGAAGATTCTACTGCAGCACTTTCTAATTTAAGACGATATGCCGACTTACAATTATCGCGGCGCATGGAAACCATAGAAGGTGTCGCTGCTACCAAAGCGTCTGGCGGGTTAGAAGATGAAATTCAAATTCTGTTAAGTCAGGCTCAATTAGCCAAGCTGAATATATCCGTGGCTGAAATCGCTAATACATTAAAAACCCAGAATATCAACATGAGCGGTGGTCAAATTAGAAATGGCCAACAACAATTGTTGGTTAGAACCTTTAACGAATACCGTTCAATCGAAGATTTTGCCAACACCATTATCATCTCCAAAGAGCAAAAAATTGTTCGCTTAAAAGACATTGCAGAAGTCAAATCAACCCACAAAGATCCGACTGCAATCATTAGGCATAATGGTATTCAAGCGGTTGAGTTGGCGATCTATAAAGAAGGCGACGCCAATACGGTCAAAGTGGCTGAAGCAGTTCATCGACAGCTCGATAGAATAACCAAAGATCTGCCAGAAGGAATGGAACTAACGGTATTAACCGATGCATCGGAGTTTATTGATAATGCTATTTCCGAACTCATTGTATCAGCCGTTATTGGCGGACTTTTAGCGATGATCGTGATCTATTTGTTCTTAGGCCAAATTGGCCCAACTTTCATTATATCCTTAACCATTCCTTTTTCAATTATCATCACATTCAATTTGATGTTTGCGGCGAAAATCGATATGAACATAATGTCGTTAGGAGGCCTGGCACTGGCAGTTGGCATGTTGGTTGATAATGCCATTGTTGTGCTCGAAAATATCGCGCGCAAAAAGGAAAGCGGACTGTCGATAGCAAAAGCAGCGTTGCAAGGAGCAAGCGAAGTTTCTGGTGCAATTACGGCCTCTACGTTAACCACCATCGCGGTGTTTCTACCACTCATTTTTGTTGAAGGTATCGCCGGTCAACTGTTTAGAGACCAAGCCCTGACCATCACTTTCTCGCTGATAGTGTCTTTAGCTGTGGCATTGACACTTATACCAACAATGGCGGCGACAGGCAAGAAGATCAGGGGCTCACTGCCAACCTTGGAGCGAAGCACAAAACCGATATGGTTAAGAGTTATATTATTCCCTATCGAGCTAATTGTTTTGCTTTTAGCCGGATTATTTTTCATCACTAAATTAATCGCTTTTGGATTATCTTTTGTATTTGGCTTGATATTCGGATTATTAAGAAAAGGATTTGATTTTATCTACGAACCACTGACTCACTTCTATTTATCGTTACTCAAATCCGCTTTAAACGCCAAAACTATCACCTTAATGATCGCAGTAGGACTACTTGGTAGCAGCGTAATTTTGGTGAACAACATCTCCAAAGTGGTCTTGCCGGAAATGGCACAGGGTGAATTGTTGGTTCGCGTTCAATATTCCCCCGGTATGGCCATCGAACTGACTGATCAAAAAGTCGTTTCCCTCTCAAAATTATTGTTGGCGATTGAAGGGGTAAAAGAAGTGTTTGCCGTGGCAGGTTCGGGTAACAAATTGACGGCTAATCCAGAGCAAGAAGGTGAAAATCAAGCTGAATTTAGTTTGCTGCTGGAAGACGGGATTTCACGACAAGCCGAAGATCAAATGTTGCTGGAAATAAGGCAATTGTTAACTCGTGAAAGTGAAGGATTAACCGCCGATGTCGAGCGACCGCAGCTGTTCAGTTTCTCCACTCCTTTAAGTATCGAAATTTCAGGTTTTGATGTGGATATGTTAAGAAAAGCAGCCGAGAAAGTTGTTGATGCTCTTTCCCAATCGGACCGATATATTGACTTGCATACGAATATGAAACAAGGTTACCCGGAAGTACAAATCACTTTTGACCAAGATAGAATGGCACATTTAGGACTATCTATCGAACAAGCCAATACCGTGGTGGTTAATTCGATCCGAGGTAATAAAGCGACCCGTTATCGCCTGCGGGAACAGCAGATAGAAGTATTGGTTCGGCTGGAAGATTCTGCCAGAGACGAATTAGATGATGTTAAAAATTTGATCATTAATCCCAACTCACCTCGCCCTATACCTCTTCAATCCGTCGCCAGAATTATCGAAACCCAAGGACCAAGCGAAATAATGCGTATCGACCAGCAGCGAGTGGTTTTGATTGAAGCGCAAATCGCTTACGGGGGCATAGCCGAAGCCACCGCCGAAGCCGAATCAATATTGAAAAGTGTTCGTTTACCCTTTGGTATCAACAAACGATTTGGCGGTCAAGGCGAAGAAATGGAACGCAGCTATAATTCGTTATTGATGGCATTAGCTTTGGCCGTTTTTCTGGTGTATTTAGTCATGGCTTCCCAGTTTGAATCGTTATTACATCCTTTTATTATCTTGCTTAGCATACCTTTGGCAATCATCGGTGCGGTGGTGGCGTTGGTAATAACCAATACCGAATTAAGTGTCGTGGTGTTCTTAGGGCTTATCATGCTTGCGGGTATAGTAGTCAACAATGCGATTGTGCTGGTAGATAAAATCAACCAATTAAGAATAAGCGGCGTTGAAAAAATAGCTGCCATTATTGAAGCGGCTGAATCAAGATTGAGACCGATATTAATGACCACTTTAACGACTACTCTGGGAATGATCCCGCTGGCAATGGGAATTGGTGAAGGGACAGAGATTCGTGCACCGATGGCGATTACCGTTATAGGCGGTCTGTTAGCTTCAACCTTGCTAACCTTGGTCGTCATCCCAGTCATGTATCAAATATTAGATCACAAAGACTATAGCAAGGCTATCGAGTTGAACAAACTTAATCTCGACACTTTGAATTTGAATGAGGAGGTATAACAATGTGGTTCACTAAAATCGCTTTGAAGAGACCTGTTACAATTTCAATGTTCTTTATTTGCGCAGTGGTAATGGGGCTTGCTTCAAGCCGTATATTGCCGTTGGAATTTTTTCCAACCATCCAATTTCCAATTACCTTCGTGCAAGCGAATTATCCTGGCGCATCGCCGGAGGAAATCGAAAAGAATATCATTCGCCCGTTAGAGGAATCCTTAGCAACAATGGGCTCAATTGAGCAAATGCAATCCTTCAGTAATCAGGATCAAGGCCAGATCCTGCTTATTTTTGATTGGGGAGTTAACGCTAAACTTAAAGGGGTTGAAGCTCGAGAAAAAATCGACGCAATAAGATCCGAATTGCCGGATGATTTACGCCGAGTCTTTATCTTTACAGGTAGTACCAACGACCAACCGATTATTCAAGCCAGACTATCTGCCGATACGGATTTGAGCGATTCATATCAGGTACTTAATCGTCAATTAAAACAAATTTTAGAAAGGATCCCCGGTGTATCGAAAGTCAATATAGAAGGTGTGGCAGCCAAAACCTTTCAAATCGAATTACTACCTGAAAGAATCGCAGCGTACCACATTGATACCAACGAGTTACTCGCGAAATTGCAAAACTCCAATAAACTTGTTTCTGCTGGCGAGGTAAAAAACAGCAATAGTAGTATTCGGGTAACCGTTGATCAACAATTTACCAGCTTACAAGATATTCAGAATTTTGTGGTTAATGAGCGAGGCTTAAAACTCTCAGATATCGCAAAAGTATCCTTTGCAAAAGAAGATATTGAAGTGGGTAGGCACCTTGATCGAAAATACGCTGTCGGAATTACCGTCACTCGTGAAGCAGATGCCAATTTAGTCGAAACCGCAGACGCGGTTATTGCACAAATGAAAAAAATTGAGGAACTCCCTGATTTTGATGGTATTAAACTTTTTATTATGGACAATCAGGCAGATGGCGTGGTTAACTCTTTGAGCGACATTGCGAAATCGGGGTTAATCGGATTTCTTTTATCCTCGCTGGTACTTTTTGTTTTTCTGAAAGATATTCGCTTAACTCTGATTGTTTCTTTGGCTGTCCCCTTCTCTCTACTGATAACACTTGCTGCAATGTATTTTCTGGACGTCAGTATTAACTTATTATCCATGATGGGACTGATGTTAGCCATCGGTATGCTGGTGGATAACGCGGTGGTCGTCAGCGAAAGCATTTTTGGTTATCGCCAACAAATGCCAGATAAACCTTATGAAGCCACGTTAAAAGGGGTGAAAGATGTCGGTATTCCGGTAGTGGCAGGAACCATTACCACAGCAATTGTTTTCTTGCCCAATATTATCGGTGAAAAAGTTGATATTACCATTTTTTTAAGTCATGTAGCTTCGACCATCGTAATATCATTGGCAGCCTCACTATTTATCGCATTAACTATTATTCCGCTCGCGCTTAGCAAAATGAAATCAAAAACCAAAACCATCAGTCATACGGATACAGTGAAAGAGCACGGAAGATATTCCAAATTTTTAAGTTGGATGATGGTACATCCCGTTTATTCTGGCTTGATTGCGCTCGCGCTACTCATGCCTCTGCCTGCAGTGCTCTTTGGAGATTTAGTAAGGAATGACATGTTCCCTACTGAAGAAGATTCCACCTTATATCTGGATTACAAAATAGAAGGAAATTATCAATTAGAAAAAGTTGAAGCATCGGTCAATCGCATTGAAGACTTTTTGTATAAGAATCAAAAAATACTGGATATCGAAAACGTTTATTCATTCTATGTTAGGGACAGAGCGGGCTCAACACTATTATTGGTAGACGATGAAAAACGAACTAAGACCAATAAAGAAATCAGGGAATATATTGAAAAGCACGTTCCAAAAATTGCCATCGGCCGTCCTGGATTTGATAGAAATCGGTCTGGCGGGCAAGAACCCCTGACCATAGGACTCAATGGCGAAGATACCGAAACGCTAATCGAACTAGCGGAACAGGTCTCACCGATTATTCGTAACATCGAAGGCGTAACCGCAGTAACATCCGGATCCAAATTTAGCACCCAGGAAGTCAGAGTCATTCTAAATACTCAAAAGCTTCACCAACTAGGATTAACGCCTCGGGATATCGGCAGTAATATATCTATTGCGTTGCGCAAACAACAATTAAGAACCTTTCGTTCTGAACTGGGCGAAACCGATATTACGCTCACTTTTGAAGGCCAAAAACGTGCATCGATTGATGATCTTGCCGGACTCCCGATTGAGCTGCCAAACCCAAAAGCAGGAGGCAGTCGTAATGTGCGATTAGACGGCGTAGCTAAATTGGAAATCAGGCAATCCCTCCCTCAGATCACACGATATGACCGAAGAACATCTGTACGACTAACCATTGATTATGATGATGACACCACAGCGGAAGACATCAGAAAAGCAGCAGACGATTTAATGGAAAGTGTTCCCTTACCCGCAGGTTATAGTTGGGGATATGGCCGAAGTACCGATCGAGAAGAAAAAATCATCCGGATCATGTCGACCAATATGTTGCTGGCGGTATTGATGATCTTTATCGTAATGGCCGCTCTGTTTGAATCTTTGATGCTACCCCTGGCGGTAATAACTTCAATCGTATACGCGGTGGTCGGTGTATTTTTGTATTTCTTTATTACAGATACCATCATGTCAATGATGGCCATGATCGGCATCCTGGTATTAATGGGAGTCGTCGTTAATAACGGTATTGTTCTGGTGGACAGGATCAATCACTATAGGCAGGAAGGTTACCATAAACGAGATGCCATTCTACACGCTGCCAATGACCGAATTAGACCCATATTAATGACCGTATTAACCACCATACTGGGCTTATTGCCCTTAAGTCTGGGAGATACACAACTGGGCGGCGGCGGTCCTCCCTACTTTCCGATGGCAAGAGCGGTGATTGGCGGTTTAGGTTACTCCACCATAACAACCTTGGTCTGCTTACCTGTAATCTATTTGTTCCTGGATTTTATTCGAAATCTGGTTGCCGATATGTGGCGTTCTGTAGGGCAGCGAGGCATTCGCTGGAGCTTCAGTAATTTAAGATTAAATTCGAGTGTCAGAAAATAGTCCTTAACACTTCAGCTGATTTAACCTCAACTCTGGATAAGAGTAGCCAGCAATCCTCTAAAGCATCAGATTAAATAACGGCTCATCGGCCAGTATCAGTATTTTAGTGACTATCAAGGCAAGTTTGTGCGTTAATAGCGAGCTATTGAAAGCAAACTTAACGCGGAGAGTCGCTAAAATACTGATGCTGGATGGTTGCTCTTATCCCGAGTTGAGGTTAATTTAGTTTAATCAGCTGAAAAGCCCTTTTTATTATTGTTTATTTCTTACTTTCACTTTTTAAGATTTTTTCTATCGCAGATAAGGTTTTCTTGGACAGATGTTTATCTTTATATTCTCTTAAAACCACACCTTCAACCTGATGCAAAATCGAATCAATGGTTGCGGTTTCTTGTTGATGTTGTTCAAACAAATTAATTTTTCTTTCAGTATTTCTTCCGAATAGCATTAATTTTTCAAAATAACTGTTTTCACCATTTCTTTTTTCCGCCAGATCTAGCAAAGAACAAACGATAGATACAGGACTCAGAATTATATCTCTCAGCGCGTCGACCGCTAACTTCAATTGAAAAATAATCAACCTTCGAAACGGATGGGTAGAATTCCTATTGGAATGAATATTAGGTTCAGATAAACCTGATTGATTTTCTGGCGATTGATGCTGTGAGTTAGTCATATACCCGTACCGTGGAAATAGAAATTTACCATTGTTAAGCGATGAAACACAAGCTAGCTGATGAGCTTTATTTAATCGGATACGTCAAGGGATTACTGGTTACTCTTATCCCGAGTTAAGGTTATATAATGGGGATCAAGGCTTGATCGACCATTTTAGATATTTTATTGGCCGATTTAGTTTGTTGAGCCTGCAAAATCAATTCTTTGGAAAGTTGCGGCGCAAGCGATTCGATAAAGGAAAAAATAAACTCTCTGAAATAGAGATTCCTGTCGAAGACAACGTTCACTAAAGACCGTGGGATGAGATGTTGTATCGGAATAGCAACCAAATCAGCATCCAGATGCGCTTCAAAAGCCATGTTGGCAATAATACCAACACCAAGCCCCATGCGAACATAGGATTTGATAATTTCACAATCCGTTGCAGAAAAAACGATTTCCGGAGTAAATCCATTTTCCTTAAATGTTTGCTCGATACGATTCGTTTTACCACCAGAACTGGTATGAGTTAACAGCGGGTATTGCGCTAGTATATCAAAGTTGACCGATTCTACTTTAGACAAAGGATGATTTTGTGGCACGATAATGCAACGGTTCCAATAAAAACAAGGTAGTTGAATTTTATCGTTAAAAGCTTCTTCACCATCATGCACCAGTGCAAAATCCAATTTACCGTCATCCAACTCTTTATTAGTATTGTGTAAGCCTCCCTGGTAGATATGCATGGCAACCTTAGAGTACTTATGACGATATTCTTCAACAATCTGCGGTAAAAAATATCGAGAAAAGGTATGAGTACAGGATAGATTAAGACGCCCTTCCTTTTGGTCCACGTGACTGGCTGCTATATCTTGGATGGTTCTAACCTGTTTTAATATATTTTCAGCAATGGGCAGAATTTCTTTGCCTGCCGGAGTCGTATTAGTTAAATGTTTACCGCTTCTTACGAAGATTTCCACACCTAATTCATCTTCTAACAATCGTATCTGTTTGCTAATACCGGGCTGAGAAGTAAACAAAGATTCCGCCGTGGCGGAAACATTAAGCTGATTGCGTGCAACTTCGAAAATATACTTAATCTGTTGAAGCTTCATTGACCTTCCATTTCTTCTAAACGCCTTTAATCCTAGCTACAGTTTCCGGGTATTTACTTGTTTTTGTTAGCAACAACGATTAACTGCTGAAAGTTCTGTATACCTGTGAAATCTCAAAATACAGCTTCAATAGGTATCACGGGTATACAACAAATGATTATAAAAACATCCTTTGCAATTCCTATAAGCATAGTCAGTATTTTTAAATTAACAAGAAAATAGCTTGAGGATACTATATTATTTGAAATAATAAGTGTTTTAGGTAGATATTGCTCTTTAAGATCAATAGGTTAATTGCAAATACAGCCTATTCCTGATTTGCGATACCGTGCGGAACGTGACCGGTAGTCACATGTTCTGCTGCCGCGTCGCAGTGGAATGATTGATCATCGAAAAAAACATCTGCTTCAAATGACTTAAGAAACTCGGCTTTTTTCATCCCTCCCAGAAAAAGCGCCTCATCGATACGAATATTCCAGTCTCTTAAGGTTTTGATTACTCGCTCATGTGCTGGCGCCGAGCGGGCCGTCACTAAAGCTGTCCTGATTGGGCAGTCCTGGCCAGCATATTCCCTCTGTAGCCGATGTAATGCCGCTAGAAAGTTCTTGAAAGGCCCTCCTGCTAAAGGCTTGTCGGCGGCCGCTACTTCATTTTTGGTAAAGGCTTCGAGTCCGTCTGATTGGTAGATTTTTTCTGCTTCATCGGAAAACAATACCGCGTCACCATCGAAAGCAAAGCGTACTTCCTCTCCCACTGAAGCATAATTACCCGATTTAGGTAAAATGGTTGCCGCCGCAAAGCCGTCATCAAGCGCCGCTCGAACATCCTGAACATCCGTTGAAAGAAACAAATGACTGGAAAATGCGGAAACATAGGCATAAGGGCTGCGACCACTAGTAAAAGCGGCCCTTGAAATGTCCAAATTGTAGTGTTTAATTGAATTAAAAATTCTAAGGCCCGTGTCCGCGCTATTTCTCGACAACAACACCACCTCAACCAATGGAGAATCAGGCTTTGCACGGTTTAGTGCCAAAAGCTTTTTGACCAAGGTAAACGCAGGACCAGGCTCCAGTAGTTGTTCTTCCTGCTCTATTTGATAGTTTGAATAAGCTTCAACACCCTGCTTTTCATAGATTTCATGACTTTCATCGAGATCAAACAAAGCCCGGGACGAAATAGCCACAACCAACTTTTCACCAAGTATCTTCGACATAGTAACTTCCATAACTAATTAAAATTAATTCGATTTTTTTCAAATACGCTCTATACTTTTTTCAGGCGAGTCCCATATTGGTATTTATCCCACCAAGTGGCAAAGGTGACTAGGGCATACCTCAACCCCAGAATGGACATATTAACACTCAGGTGAAATAGTTTAAATCATGCTGTTCAATCTAGCTAAAAAGAACACTTTAATCGTAGAAGATTTCGCTGAGTTTGCGCGTTCTGTTCGGGCAATGTTATACACCATGGGCGCCACGCAAGTTGATATTGTCTATAATGCAGAAGATGCCATAGAAAGCTGCAAAGCAAGAAAATATGACGTGGTCTTATCTGACTATAATTTGGGGCCAAAGAAAGATGGACAGCAGTTATTAGAAGAGCTTAACATATATCAACTACTCAAAAGCAATTGTGTCTTCCTGATGCTAACTGCCGAAAACACCTCTGCGATGGTGATGGGCGCCGTAGAATACCAACCTGATGGATATATTGCCAAACCTTTTACCGGCAATTTATTAAAATCTAGATTACAAAAAGCCATCGAACGCAAGGACGCCCTTCTGCCAGTACTTCGCTCAATGCTCAACAAAAATTGGCCAGAGACACTGGAAAATGTTCAGCAGGTTATTAAGCAACACCCTAAATATCGAATGTCTTGTTTAAGAGCTCAATATCAGGCTCTAAAGCAATTAAAGCAACTGGATAAGGCGTTGGAGCTGGTCACTGAGATTGTTGCTCAACGATCTATTCCATGGGCCATGTTAGCGGTAGGTGAAGTTTTTTACTTAAGAAATGATTATGACAAAGCGATTGATATATTTCGAAATATTATCAAAGAATTCCCTATGGCTTTAGAGGGTTATGACTGGTTAGCAAAAGTTCAACAACAGGTAGGCCAGCCTATTGACGCACAGGCGACCTTAACAAAGGCCATCGAAAAGTCACCAAAAGCGCTACAAAGGCAGAGAGATCTGGGAAACCTCGCCGAACAAAATAACGATTTGGAGGTAATGACCAAAGCCTTCCGTAGCGCGGTAAAGTACAGCGCTAATTCGGCTTTCTCCTCTGCCAACGAATATATTAAATTAACTACCGCTTTGTCTCGCCAAATAAAAGAAGATCCTAACGTAATTGCCGACAGACTCATCAACGAAGCAGAACTAGTCTTTAAGCAACTCGACAAATCCTTCACTTCAAGCAGCGCAACTCGATTGCGTAGCAGCGTCGCCCATGCGGCTTTTTGTAAGGCTAGCAACGAACAGGAAAAACAGGCAAAACAATTGGCGATCGCAGAAAAACGCTACCAGGAAATCGATGAACAGCTCTCTGCCAATATAAGCCTGGAACTATCGGAATCACTTAAAGATTTAGGCAAAACAGAACTTGCTGAAGAGATAATCACAGAAGCAATACAGCAAAATATCGATGACCCTGATTTTATGCAGAAAGCGTCTAAACTAACCTCTAATCAAGAATTGATAAAAATAAGCAAACAAGCCAGTCAATATAATAGCAAAGCAATCGGTTATTTTAAAAACAAAAAATATCAGGCCGCAATCGAACAATTTGATAAAGCCTATAAACTCACACCCAGCAACGTCAACATATGTTTAAACTATGTGCAATCGTTGTTAAAACAGGCGCAAATGGATTCGAATCCGAATGACGTGATTCAAATGGCAGATGATATGCTCACCGCCATGCCGCAACTCGCATTTTCTGATGCTCGTTTTGCACGTTATTCAGAGTTGAGTCGATTAGCTCAGCTTATGCTACATAAGCAACCCAAGGTATAAAATAATATAAGCGGTTAGCAAATAAAAGAGAATATGAATATGCAAGATGACAACAACGACAGTTTCAATATGGTACTCGCATCGACCGTCCATGATATGAAAAATTCTTTGGGTATGTTAGGTGAATCGCTGAAAGTTATTTTTGATCAGATCGACCCTGAAAAAATGGATGAACAAACAATGAATTCTTATGGTGTGGTTCAATATGAAGCATCTCGAGTTAATAATTCTTTAATGCAGTTATTGGCTTTGTATAAACTGGAAAATAGTCAACTTCCATTTAATCCCAGTTACTACAATTTATTTGATTTTCTTGACGAACAAAGATTAATCCACAACCCGTTACTTGAAGCCAAAAATATTAAATGCGAACTTGAGGTTGATGAAGCACTGGAAGGATTTTTTGACGATTGCCTTTTGGCCACAGTTTTAGAAAATATCATTGGCAATGCCATCCGCTATACCGAATCGAAAATTTGTATCTCTTGTAGCAAAAACCCAGAATTACAAATTGAAATTGCCGATGACGGACCAGGCTATCCCGAACCAATGATCCAACTCGCGGGAAACTACATTCAAGGGATCAACCAAAGTACCGGCAGTACAGGATTAGGATTATTCTTCGCTCAAAAAATTGCTGAAATGCATAAACACAAAGATCAAACTGGCAAAATAAAATTGAGCAATGGCGGCAGGCTTGGAGGCGGAAGATTTCAAATTCAAATTCCGTAACTGCGTGGTATCGCTCGCGACCGACAATCCATGATTAAGTATTCTGAAAAAAAGACACTTATTATCGAAGATTTCGCCGAGTTTGCCCGTGCAATCAGCACCATGTTGCTCAATATGGGCATCACTTATGCTGACACAGTCACTACTGGCGAAGCGGCAATCCAAGCCTGTAGAGAAAACAAATACGATATCATACTTTCGGACTATAACCTCGGTCCTAAAAAAGACGGCCAGCAAGTTCTTGAAGAGTTGGTTAGCTTTAATTTGATAAAACCCAGTTGCACTTTTATCATGATCACCGCTGAAAAAACCGCTGCCATGGTTATGGCAGCGCTTGAATTTCAGCCGGATAGTTATCTAACCAAACCTTTCAATAGCCAATTACTAAAATCCCGCTTAGATAAATCCATTCTCAAAAAAGAAACACTAAATCCCATCAAAATAAAAATGGCAAATAAGAACTGGCCGGAAGCCTACGCGCTTTGCGAAGAAATAATTAAGCAAACACCAAAATATCGTTCGGCATGCATGCAACTAAAATTTGACTGTCTGAAAAATTCCAAACAATTCGATAAAGCACTCAAACTGGTCGAAACCATCGTGAATGATAGAGCGACCCCCTGGGCATTAAGAGGAATAGGAAGTATCTATTACGATTTAGGTGAATTTGAAAAATCAGAAAAGATATTCTCTCAAATGATCATGGAATTTCCGATGGCATTAGAAGGATATGACTGGCTGGCTAAAATACAGCATCAACTCAACAGGCCGGTTGATGCGCAAAAAACACTGCAAAAGGCCGTTGAGCGCTCGCCAAAACTACTCAGACGGCAAAAATATCTTGGAAGTTTGGCGGAACAGAACAGCGACTTTGAAACAATGAAACACGCTTACCGTCAGGCAGTAAAGTATGGACAAAACTCTGTATTCGCCGGCGCTGAGGAATATGTAAAGCTGACTAAATCCATAGGAAGAACGTTAAAAAGTAATACCAATGAAGACCGCAGTAAATTAATTACTGAAGCTGAATCATTGTTTCAGCAAATTGAACAAAAATTTAAACAAGATTCCTGCATTCAATTTAGAGGTGCTGTCGCACATGCCGATTTTAGCGCTATCGTTAAAGACAAAAAATCAACCGATAAATATTTGCAAAACGCCAATATTATTTTTGACAAAATAGAAGAACATCTCGGTGCCGATGAAAGTATTGAAATTGCCAGTTCTTTGAAAACCCTTGGATTAACTCAGCTCGCAGAATGTGTGTTGGAAGAAGCTGTCGAACAATATTTTGATAACCCAAGCTTTATTAGACAGGCGAGCAAATTAACCAATAACAAGCACTTGATCGAAAATGCCAGTAAGGCTAATAAATTGAACAATCAAGCGGTTCGACAGTTCAAAGAAAAGAACTATTCCAGCGCTATTGAATTTTTCACCCAAGCCGCGGATATCGCCCCCAACAACGTCAATATTAGATTAAACCATGCCCAAGCTCTTCTCAAAGAGTTTCAGTCAGGAAAAAATGATCCGCAACTGTTATTTCGCTCAGAAACCCTATTAGCAGACATCACTCGACTACCTTTTACGGATCCTCGCTATACCAGATATTCCGAATTATTGAGACTTAATCAACTTATGCTTCAAAAAATAGAATAAATAACCTCTACTCGGGATAAGAGTAACCAGTAATCCCTTAAAGTATCAGAT
>CAZOBX010000086.1:0-6828 GCA_964578045.1 uncultured Kangiella sp.
TAGCATTTTGTAATACACCCAAAATTAAGAAAGAGCGTTATTTTTGTATTAACTACCTCTCAAGCGGAACGAGATATAACCGCTGCATATGAAAAACAAATCGCAGGATATTTTGTTAAAGACGATGTTGGTTCCAATTTTTCTGATATGATAGATATGTTGCAAGGTTATTGGAAAATAGCCTATTTGCCCCATTAATATTGAGAGAAAAGCCATTTATGCGATTAGTGATTTCTTTTTTATTATTATTTTCTAGTTGCAGTCAAAACACTGTTTTTGCAGAAAGTGATACTTTCTGTTCCAACGTCTCATTGCAAGTACTGGGCGCAGGAGGTCCAGAGATCAACGATGGTTTAGCGTCTGCATCATTTTTGATCTGGGTTGATGGGAAAGCGAGGGTAATGGTTGATGCCGGTGGTGGTAGCAGTCTAAATTTTGAAAAATCAGGCGCTAATTTTAATCATCTGCAAGCAATACTGCTCACTCACTTACATGTCGATCATTCTGCTGCCTTGCCGGTATATATCAAAGCGGGTTATTTCACCGGCAGAGAACTGACTCTGCCAATTTTTGGACCTGGTGAGAGTGGAGACTTTCCTTCGACGGAAAACTTTGTCGCTGCGTTATTAAGCGACCAACAAAAAAGTGTCTACCCTTACCTTTCTGACAATTTCAGGCAACAAGCCTCTACCGATTTTTTAGTGCATACAAAATCGGTAATTCCTGATAATAAAGTGTGGCAGAGACAGTTAAATAAAGATATTTTAGTCGAATCTATCAATGTCAATCACGGACCGATCCCTGCTATTGCCTGGCGAGTTAACATCGGTAAATGTTCTATCACCTTCAGTGGTGACATGAATGGCAATAGTGGAAACTTACCCATTCTGGCTAAAAATTCTAACCTGCTTGTCGCAAATAATGCTATTCCTCAAAATGCCAACCGGCTTGCTAAACGGCTTCATATGACAGCCGATACGATCGGGAAAATTGCAGCCAAAGCAAATACTAAACAGTTACTGTTGGCACATTTTATGCGGCGAAGCGTTGATAGAAAAAAGCAATCTGAAGAATTGATTAAACAAAATTATTTTGGACCGATAAGATTCGCTAAAGAGCTTGCTTTGGTCTCTTTGTAAGAGACCTGCTGGAATTGATATCCTGCAGGTATAAAAGCAAAGAGAGTTCACATACCTATCGTATTCCTACATTGATGCAGGTCACTACTGCAATGTATACGTTCTGGGAAGGAGGGTAGTAGAACAATGCAGGAGCAGTTGTCGAAGAGCAATTGACCTAAATGTCGAAATGGTCAAGCCTAATGATTTATCTACCGGTAGAACAATTAACCTGCAAATTATGCTGAGAGGTTACCTTCGGTTCAACCACCCCAAGACATCAAAAAACCGATATTGTTCAAATTTGCCGAACTCGGCCAATTTTCTCACTCGCAATTTTCCTAACAATGGATTGGTGATCCCACAGAAAAACTTGGCTAGCATTTCATTGCTTAATAGGATTTGTTTGTCTTGGGCGATACCTTGAATGCCCTGGCTTTCACTGGCCGAATTATAATCAGATAATGGGACCAGTTGATGGCTAGTCGGCAATATTACCGGTCCGGACAAACAAACGGAGCAGTGTCCGCAATTGTTCTTTAGTTGCTGATCGCCAAAATGCAAACAAAGTTGTTGTGTGATGCATTGTTGGCTTTCAAAAAAATCGAGCAAGTTTTGAATTCGGCTGATTTCGGCATGTTCTTTTTGTTTAAACTGTTTGAATAAATTGTTTGCCAGTTTTTTAATTGCCTGTTCAGTAATAAATCGATCGGAGCGGGTCACTTGAAACATTTCGGTCATTTGTTTGGTTTCCAGAAAAACCCACTCTTTTTCGTGAAAATAATCCAGCGCGGTGATCACTCTTTGCCTATCGGTCTGATAATTGGCCTGTAGCTCGGTCATGTCCAGAGTAAACCAGATTTTCGCTTTTTGGCTGTGCTCAAAAATAGCTTTTACAAATTGCCCACGCTCACCTTCGAACTGATTGATCAAATCTTTTTGTTCTATCAATAACTTAAATTTGTATTCAGCAAAATAACTATATAGCGGTTTGATAATTTTTGACAACTCCAGATAAACCAGCAAAGTTTTTAGCGGTAGTTGGCGGATATGGCTTAAACTGGACAGGCTGTTCAGGGTAAACTCCCAACGATGCTCGCTATGATCTGCGGCTTGTTTTATTTCCGTCAGCACGCGATGGATGTCGGTTAATTCAGGCGTATCACCATAAACAAAATTCTCTAATATATTTATATTGTCTCTATTGGCTAATACTAAACAGTCTGCAGGTTTTCCATCTCTACCTGCACGTCCTATCTCCTGGCTATAGTTTTCAATGGATTTAGGCAGATCATAATGGATCACATTTCGGATATTGCTTTTATCAATACCCATGCCAAAAGCAATCGTGGCAACAATACAATTAAATGCTCCCTGGTTTGTAGAAGTCCCTGTTTTAGACATAAAAGCCGATTGAATTGCCTGACGGGTATCGCTGTCCAGTCCAGCGTGATAAGCCTTTGCGTTGAACCCTTTTTGGCAAAGAAAATTGGCCACGCGCTCAGCAGTCTTTTGTAGGGTGACATAAACAATGCTACTTTGCTGCGATTTATCATTCAAGAAATGCAATAGCGCCGTATTTTTCTGAGCTTCGATAGTAGGCTCAATCATCAAGTTTAAATTATTACGATAAAATCCAGTGCGAACAATGGCGCTCTGGTTGATATTAAACTTCTTCGCCATATCCGTTACGACTTGTTCGGTGGCGGTAGCGGTTAATAGTAATACCTGCTTGATTGAAAATTCCTGTTGATAGTCTGGTAGTTTTAAATAATCCGGCCTAAAGTTATGTCCCCATTCAGAAATGCAATGGGCTTCATCAATAACCATTAAGGAGATAGGGATAGTTTTGATAAAATTTCGAAAGCTTTCGTTTTTTAAGCGTTCTACCGAGATCATTAATATCTTGATCTGCCCTTGCTTAATTTGACCCATCGTCTGATTAATTTGTTGTCGAGACAAACTTGAATCAATACTGGCAGCCGCTATATTCTTTGTAACTAAAAAATCAACCTGGTCTTTGATTAATGCTAACAAAGGTGAAACGACTAAAGTTAGGTGTGGCAAGTGTAGCGCCGTTAGTTGATAACAAAGTGACTTACCGGATCCGGTCGGAAAAATAGCCGCCGCTGATTGGCCGCATAATAGGGTTTGGATAACTTGTTGCTGCCCTGGTCTTAACCGATCAAAGCCAAATTTTAGATTTAGCGTGGCTTGAACGGCCTCTTCTAGAGATGGTTCCATTGGCATCCTTTGAGTAAAATCCCTTGTGTCGATCCAGTTCGTCTGAAGTTAGTCTTCTTTTTCGTCATCAAAAGGTATTTTTGAACGCAGTTTTTGATTAAGGTCGCTAATCAAGTTTCGTCTGAATTCCCTCAGTGTGGTTGATTTGTCTTCAATCATTTGCTTATATTGATCGATATTGATCAACTCCAGATTGACCTTGATTCGCTTAAATAGTTTTGGAAATATTTGCCCAGGCGACTGGATATGGTGTAATCCGCCACTGTAAACAAACAGTGCTTTACCTTCAGTCATATGATGTAAAATATCGACAATACCGCCACGGACTGACATAGGTTTTCCGTGTTTATCCAGGCCATTTTTTCTTTTCATACGACCTTCTGGCAGAATAGCCACCACCGACTGAGGCGTTATTTTATCCATAAAATTGGACCAACTATTATCTCTTCGCCGAGATATTGAAACCGCACCGGGCAGGATAAACTTTAAAAATCGGCCCACAATCGGACGGTTGAAGGTGATATCGGCGCCTGGCACAACCAGATTTCTGGATAGTTTCCAAATGAAAGAATTTGGTGCGACTTTGATAAAAATGGGTTCGTAAAGGCTGGTGTGATTAAGAAATACGATGAGTTTTACTTCTTTCCATTTGACATCAAATCGATAGAAAACACTGGCGAGGTATTTCACCCCGGAGAACATAAAAAAACTAAGAAGTCGAGACATCTAAAAATAAATTCCTAAGCGGCTTGATAGAGCGGCAAACATTGATGCCAAAACCTATAGGCCAGTAGATTAAAGGGTTGCCGGTTATATAAAGCGAAGTTTTTATTCCAATATCAGGTGGTGATTAAACCTCCAGTATTGGCTTCATTGATACAGTTTAAACGATAGGCCAAATAATTCCACTAAAAGTGGTTTGCAAGATGTTGTCGATTAACCTATGGTAGAGAATGATTCACCGGTACCAGGCGTATATATTTAAGGGAAGGGGTGCAATTCGATGAATGTTATGTTGGTAGAAGACAGTCCCACTCTTCAGTTGGAAATTTCGAAGTATGTTAAAAATGCCGGGCACACAATTACAGTGGCAAACAACGGCGAAACAGCGGTTCAATTAATGGAATTGTCTGGTGCGGATTTGATCTTTTGTGATATCGAAATGCCCGGTTTAGATGGATATGAAACAGTTTCTATTATGCGTGAATTTCTGGGTGAGCAGTGGGTTCCTATCATTTTTATCACTAAGCGGGATAGTATCGAGGACTTTATCGCTGGATTTGACGTTGGTGCCGACGATTATCTGGTTAAACCGGTGGTTGAGAAAATACTGCATGCCAAATTAAGAGTGATGGAACGATTTATCCTGATGCAGCAACAACTCAATGAAGCGAGAAATGCGCCGGAAGAGGCGAGTAAATTTGATAAGTTAACTCATGTTTATAGTTCAGATCATTTTCTTGATCTGGCGTTATTGCATTGGTCAATTTTATCCAGACAATCACTATCTGTTAGTTTGCTAATGATCGATATTGACTATTTTACAGCCTATCAGGAATTTTACGGAGAGCAAGCCTCTTTTGATTGTCTTAAAAATGTTGCCAAGGCAGTCACAGCGTCGGTTCATCGTCCTGGGGATTTTGTAGGACGGATCACTGAAGAGAGCTTTATTTTAATGTTGCCTGATACTAGCGAGTCCGGTGCTGAAAAAGTGGCGGAACGAATATGCACCTCTGTTGAGGCCCTGAACATAGAACACAAGAAATCGAGAGTGTTGGGCGTTGTGAGTGTTTCAATAGGTGTTTCGACTTCGCTAAATCTAAAAAAATTTAGTCTCGACAATAACATCAAGGCGGCAAGTAGTGCCCTACAAATTGCCAGTAGCGATAAGGGCAATTGTTTCGAAAGCGTTAAGTTATGTACAATGGGGAGTACTAGTACTATCGACCTGCGTTCGCAGTAAATTGGCAAAGGAACAAGGCTTTGCGCTTTTGATAGTTTGTAAAAATATTATAATCTTAATAAAACATATCATCATCTTCACTTTCTTCCAGAATAATTCCCGGGATCAATTGTTTAATAATTTCGCGTTCCGCGTGGGAAGTCATTTGGTTCATGACTTCATTGCCGAAAGTGATTCGTTGTTGTTCATTGAAATTTTCTGATTGTTTAATGGACTCTCGATACTCACTCCATAAGAGGTGGAATTTGCCAATGTTTTCAATGTTTTGCCGGATAATGTCTTGTGATTGCAGTGCGACCATGAACTTTTGGATTAGTTTATCAGCTTCTTTGCTATGTTTTTTTCGAGACACGGCCATTTCATGCAAAAGTTGCTTCGCTTGATGTTCATCGGCATTTTGATAGTTGATCAAAATTGACTTAATGTCTGCCAGCGATTCGTTACTATCAGCAAACAGGTAGGCTACATCCTCTGACTCGCCGGTAATCAGACTAAGTAACTTCATAAGCTCTTCAAAGACGTTTTGGGTTTGGTCGATGCAATCGTCTAGTGAGCTTTTCGAAAAGTCACATAGTCGCTCGGACAGGCTAACCACTGAATCAATATTGTGGGGGATCAAGGAAATCTCGTGGCCCTTGGATGCTTGAATATTAAGGTAGTCCACCTGTAAAACACAACGATAGAACTTAATATGCTCGTCTTCGCTCGCCAGGTAACTATCGAAAACGATTAAAGCTTGTAAAATATCGACCGGCTCCGGTGAATTAAGTAAAGAGACCATATGTGACCAGCACTGGATCAATCGTTTCACCCGATTGCTAATCATATCTTCATACTGCATACACTGCATTATCGGAATCATACGTTGCTTGATATGCTGGTCCTGTTGAATAAAGGCTTCCAGATTTTTCTGGACTTCCGCAAAGTTACTTTCATCGAGCTGCTCGGAGTCATCGTCACTGTGCATGGTATTTGGAAAAGGTGTGCCTTTTTGTGCCGCTGCGAGTATTTCATCGACCTGCAAATTTGCACGCTCTTTGTGCTGGTCAAACTCTGAATGGTGGCTATACAGGCAATGGAAATCATGCAAAGCCGATGATACATCCCTGTCGAAGAATAAACAGGCGACATCTAACATTTTTCCAGCGGATTCAGATATATGATCCAGTGCATTATCAGCCAGGCCAGAAAATACTAATATAGAGAGGTTGTCGTAGTTGATCAGGTGTTCTGATATTTTCATAGTCATCGTTTCATATTTTTAGTAGAGATAATTCTAGAGAAAGGATACTTATTGATTGTAGACGATCATTTGCGGTTCAGCGGTGTAATTGGATAATTTTGATAGTAGCGTTAAGCGTCTAATATGGGCATTGGTTTGAACCGCATTATTTTGCTGGTAGTAATTACCTTCAACTCGGGATAACATCAGCTTGGCAGCAATACCTTTTTGTAGCCATTTGTCGTTTGTATGTTTAGAGAGGAAATGGATTTGCGCTGTAT
>CAZOBX010000086.1:6838-20823 GCA_964578045.1 uncultured Kangiella sp.
AATTGTAATCTGCGTAATACTCTTTGCTGGTTATTTTTCCTTTGGTTTATCCGCTGAGGCTACCGTTCAGGAGCAAGCCCGCCAGGACAATCCCCATTATCTGGGAAATTCCCGTTTGCCTGTTTGGAGTAATATAACCGATTTTGAACTTGCGACGTATAACCAGCTATCAGAAGCCAATGTGGGGGACGCTGATGCATTGTTAATGCTCTATTTAGTTGCCTCTGGCGATAGCCGCTCGTTTGCACAATTTAACCAATATTTAAAAGTGATTAACGATTTTGTTAAATCGATATCACCGCAGATTATCCATGAATCCTCCGAATGGCATAAAGGATTTATATTGCTTCAAGCGATGCATGAACATTTTTTTGTTGGTGGAAAGTCTGATCCAGAAAAAGGTTATTCGGTCGAACAAAGCAAACTCACCGGTATCTTTGAATCGCGCAGATTTAACTGTATCAGTTCTTCTTTATTGTTTACTCTTTTAGCCCGTAAATTTGATCTTGACGTTAAAGGAGTATTATTGCCATCTCATGCTTTCGTTCAATTAAAATTGAGCAACGGAAAAATACTTGATATTGAAACGACTTCAACCACCGGTTATGACTGGGTACACGATCAAGCTTTCTATCAGAAAACCGATATTCAGTGGTTCCAACAACGAGGATTATCACCTTCCACCTATGAAGATTATAAGACTCGGAAAATCGTTTCTCCATTAATGCTCGGGCTCGATAATATGACTCATCAACACACGGCCAAAGCCCGAATGAACGAAGAGAGTCGAGCCAGAATTGTCGAGTTATTATCGTTCATGGATCCGTCAAATCTCAACGCGCATAAAGCACGGCTTTATTTTTACAATAATGAGTTTGTTCGTTTGAATGAAAATAACGATTATATTGAATTAGATAGAATGTATCAACAGATCAGCCTTTTCTTAGATTCAATACAAAAATACAAGAAGAAGGATGATGAATTGGCGAATATGCTTGGTTGGATAGGCTCTCAAATGGCTTTTATCGCAACCAAATTAGGTCGGTATGAATCGGCATTAGTGGTGGCTAGAAGTACGATGAGTGAGCTTAGTGATGCGATTAAAGATAAAGAGAAAATTGTCTCAAATATCTTTACGACGTTAAATCTGGTTTCACAAAGTTATACCAATCAGCAAGAATTTGTAAAATCCATGGCCGTTTATCAAGGTCAACATTCTCAATGTATTGCCTCTAAGCAATGTAGCGCGGCGGTGGCTTATCTTTATTCTAAGTGGGCTTCCAATTTTTGGGATAAAAAGCAATGGTCCAAAGTTATTGAACGATACAGCGAGTACTTAACTTTTGAGTCTTCCGGTAAAGCAGTTGATTCATTTCGAGAGAACATGCAATCGGCTTACATCAATTGGGCGAATGAATTTCATAAAACCGGTGACTGGCTAGCAGTGGAGCGCATATTAACGCAATGTATTCAATCCTCTGGTGAGCAAGATAAATGTCAAAATAACTTAGCCGAGCTTAGCAAAAGCCACTCATTAGACTGAACCAGCCGATTCTGATCAGTTGAATTTTTATTTCAATATAAACTTATTGTGAAAACGTGGAGCCTGAAGCTCTACCAGGCCACCGGTTGTCCATTTAAATCGTAAAATTTACCATTATCTTTCTGCTCCAATTTTGAAATCACCTGATACAGTTTATTGGCGCTTTGTTCGGTGGAATAAGTGGCCTTGGCGCTAGTCATGTCCGTTCTAACCCAGCCCGGATGTAGCACCACAAATGCAAATCCTTGCTTAGCAAACTCGATAGATAATGACTTATTAAAACTATTTAGAGCTGATTTACTAGCGCGATATCCGAGTCCACCACCAGTAGTATTTTCTTCGGTACTACCCATTCGGCTACTGACGCTGGCGACAATCTTTTTAGAACCATTCTCCAAATTAGTGAGTAGGCCTTGGGTCACTCTTAATGCGCCCAGACTGTTGACTTCAAATACTTGGCCCAACCGATCTATTTTAAGATCTTTAAACTTCCTAGTGCCGTGGCCCATTATTCCAGCATTATTTATCAGGATGTCAATTGGTTGGTTTTTGAGTCTGAATTTTAGCGCGTCGACACTGGCCTGCACAGTAATATCTAATTGTTCAACCTGGACACTCAGTTTATTAAGCGCTTCAGCTTTTTTCGGTTTGCGAGCGGTGGCGATCACATTAAAACCTTGTTGCTGAAATTTAGTCGCCAAGGCCAGACCGATGCCGCGATTCGCACCAGTGATCAATACGGTTTGTTTGGTTTTGGGGGCGGCTGAGACAGCAGTAGCAAGCAAACATAAAATAACTAAAAGAGCCTTTAGTGAGGATTTTAAAATATGTGTCATAATTGTCCCTGAATAATTTGGTTGAACGAATATGGTGCGATTAGTGAAAAGCTCATTCTACCCGCAGTATTGAAATGTTGCTAAACAAATATCCTAATTAGGTATCCAATAATTGATGGGCAGTTTTCGATATTTTACCTAAGAAATTCATTATTAATGTTAAAAAGTAATTTATGGCTAATATTGTTGCTTATTTGTTATTACCCCATTTAAATGCCATTGGCGGCCAATCTGAAACAAATAAGCAAACCGATTCGAAATTACCCAACATGCAGCAGAAATCGAATCTCTTACCGATGAGCAAAAAGCACTATTCAGATTTCGAGTACAGGCATTTATAAGAGACAGTGATTCCGATGAAGTGATCAAAATTCAGTTCGACAATGATCCTGATAAACAAGTTTATAGAATTGTTGATAGTCATGGTAATGCCGAAAACGATCACAACGGCAATATTGCCGTCGTTTAGCAATCTCCCGTCCAGGGCTACTTAAGATTTTCCATTTTTTCTTGTTACAAATGGGCTGTGTGCTGTAATTGAAAAACAAACCCATTAAAATCCGGGTGCAAATATATTTAACCGATTGATTGAATATTAATTTCGGCTGCGTTATTATTTAACCACTTGGTTAAATATAGAGATTATTTTGACAACCAAAGATTCAGATCCCTTAGACAAGGTTTTTATGGCGCTGGCTGATGCTACTCGCCGAAAACTTGTTCATATGCTATCGCAGAGGGAGAAAACTATGACCGAATTGACCCTACCTTTTTCTATGTCTATGGCCGCAATTTCCAAACATATCAAAGTGTTAGAAAAGGCTAGCATTGTAAAACGACGAATAGAAGGGCGGACTCATTATTTGACGTTGGTACCCGAACAGTTAACCGGTGCGTTAGATTGGATAACCGTTTATCGGTATTTCTGGGAGCAACGTATGGACCAATTAACAAAATTGATAGAGGAGAAATAAGCGTGTTTGAATTAGCCATTAAGCGAAATTTTAATGTACCTGTTGAGCAATTGTTCAATGCCTGGTGTAAACCTGAACTCATCCAAAAATGGTTTGCACCGGGAAATATGAGTGTTCCAGAAGCGACAGCAGATGTTAAAGAAGGCGGGCAATACCGAATTGTGATGCACGATGCCGATGACGGTAGTAATCATATCGTCGGAGGTGAATATCACAAAGTCGTTGAAAATGAGTCGCTAATTTTTACCTGGCAATGGGAAGGAAGTCCCATCATTACCAAAGTTGCTGTGAGCTTCAAAGCTCTAACAGATAAAACCTCGGAACTACTTCTTAAGCATACTGAGTTTGCCGATATTGAGGCAAGAGATAAACATGAAATGGGCTGGAACGGCTGTTTGAAAAACTTGCCTAAAGCGCTTTAATTACCATGACAAAACAATTTATTAACTGATTTACAAACCAAGAGGAATAGATATGGAATATGCAATCATTATTATATCAGTCGCTTTATTGCATTATATGTACTTTATCATTATGGTCGGCTTCAGCCGCGGAAAATACGAAGTCAGTGCTCCTACCACCAAAGGAAATGAAATCTGGGAAAGAAAGTTCCGGGTGCAACAAAATACCGCCGAACAATTAATTATTTTTATCCCCGGCATTATTGCCTTTGCAACTTATGTGAGTCCCATGTGGGTTTTGCTTCCCGGTGTCTTGTTTATCATCGGACGTCAGCTTTATTGCCATTTATACCAAAAGGATCCATCCAGTAGAGGGCCTGGTTTTGTATTGAGCTTCTTTAGCAACGTGGCGTTGGTTGTTGGAACCCTGATTGGAATAGTCTTAAGTTTAGTTGGATAACTGGAGGGATTTTGTATGACTCTATCAAAGAAAAAATTAACAGGCATCATCGGACTTACTTTGATTTTGATGATTGCTGGATTTGTTGTGACTAAAAAAATATCCCCGATTGGCGCTAATTGGTGGGGAGAAATCAATAACGATTCTGGAGTTGCACTCTCAGGTTATGATGTTGTGGCCTATCAAACTATGAGTAAAGCGGTCATTGGTGATAGCCAATATAAAACCAGCTGGCATGAAATTGAGTGGTATTTTTCCAGCCAAGAGAACAAAACTCTTTTCTTAGCGACCCCTGAACAATATGCGCCACAATATGGAGGTTATTGTTCTTTTGCGGTAAGCAAAGGCGTTATGGCGAATACGGACCCGCTCGTTTGGCATGTGGAAAATAACAAACTCTATTTATTTATGGATGAAGGAGTCAAATCTGATTGGATTAACGGTAATGGTCTTGTGGATTCTGAACGCAATTGGCAGTAGTTGAACTGCTGTCGAATTAGAAAAGGCTAACCGAGAAAGGTTAGCTTTTTTTATTTGGGAGAAAAAAGAAATTTACTAGTTCAGGTCATTAATTGATGTGGTTGTATTCCACCCTTATGATCAGTGATTAATGATTGTTGTATGTGTGGCATATTGATTATATAGTGGCCGTCTTGAATTTTATGTTATTAAGAAATATCAACGGTTAGCCTCAAAAATAATTAATGGAGAATAAAATGGTGAAGATCTTAGTGAGTCTGTTGTTTCTATTGCTATCTTTTTCAACTCAAGCTGTACAAAAAATCGAATACGACTGGCTTACGCTGGGTAAAAAGACCGGTTCAATGAGTGTCAAAGTAATCGATATAAAACACTCGATTACCACTTTCGAATTCAATGACCGCGGCAGAGGACCAATGTTAGTTGACGAAATCTGGTTGAACGACGATCTCACTATCCATAAACAACTTGTTAAAGGTCATGCTTATATGGGGGCAAAAGTAAAGGAGGCGTTTTCATTGACCGATAATATCGCTAGTTGGCAAAACGCGATGGAAAAGGAGTCAAAGAAAATAACTTCAAGCGCTTTTTATAGTGCCGCGGATAGTGCCCCCTATTCTTTCGAACTGCTGGTGAAGGCCATTCTGGCGACTGATAATCATCGGTTGCAACTATTGCCTTCTGGTGAGGCCACTTTAGAAAAAGTACTTACTACCGATATTTCCACAGGCAGTGAGAAAATGAAAGTCAGTTTAATCGCTGTTAATGGATTTGGATTTACTCCCTCTTATGGTTGGTTTGATGAAAAGGATAATTTATTTGGATTTACTTTCGGCTGGATGGGAATGGCTTTAACCGGTTGGGGGGAAAGCCTGACCCAACTTCAAGAGCTACAGGACAAAGTAGAAGATGACTACTTTAAATCAAAGTCTTTAGAGTTTGGAGAATCTCTTTCAGGAGTAACTTTAATTGAGAACGTCGATGTATTTACGGCGACGGAGAAAGGCTTACTAAGAAATACCAATGTTATGATTAAAAGCGGCAAAATTTTCGCTATTGGCGAAGCCCTTGCAAAAATAAACATCGAAAAAACCATCAATGGTAAAGGAAAAACACTGATGCCAGGTCTTTGGGATATGCATACTCATATGTCATTGCAGGATGGATTCTTGAATATTGCTGCCGGAGTCACCAGTGTTCGAGATATGGCGAATAAGCATGATACGGTGATGCAAGTCACTGAGCTGTTTGCCAGCGGTGAAGCGATTGGACCCAATGTATATCGGGCGGGTTTCATTGACAAGAAAAGTCCGTATTCTGCGCCAACGGGTAAACTCGCAGAAACCTTACAAGAAGCATTAGATTTTGTAGACTGGTATGCTGAAAGAGGCTATCAACAAATTAAAATTTATAGTTCGATTGAACCGAAATGGGTGAAAGCGATTGCCGAAAGGACCCATCATCATAAGATGAAATTAAGTGGCCATATTCCATCATTCATGACAACGGAACAAGCAATATTAGATGGTTTTGATGAGATACAGCATATCAATATGTTGTTCTTAAATTTCCTGGCTGATGAAAAATCAGATACTCGAACACCTTTACGGTTTACCCTGGTCGGAGATAAAGCAGGGGAATTAGATCTTGATTCAAAAGAAGTGAATGAATTTATTGCATTGCTAAAAGAAAAGGACGTTATTATCGACTCGACAGCGACTATTTTTGAAGGCATGTTCTTAAACAAAGCCGGAGAAATCGATCCGAGTTATTTGGCGATAGCTAACAATATGCCGGCGGATGTTCGACGAGGTTTCTTAGCTGGCGATCTAGACATCAATGAAAAAAACGAAAAGGCTTATGCTAAGTCTTCAGAAGCCATCTTACGGTTTATCAAAAAGCTTTTCGATGCCGGGATCAGACTGGTGCCTGGTACCGACGCCATAGCGGGTTTCACCCTTCATAGAGAATTAGAGTTATACGCCAAAGCCGGAATTCCAAATGCAGAAGTATTAAAAATTGCAACGGTAAATGCCGCTAGAATTGCCGGGCAAACTAACGTCGGCACAATAGAAGTGGGTCAAACGGCGGACATCATTTTGTTGGATGGTAATCCGTTGGAGAATATAAGCGATATCAGGCGGGTTTCTTTAGTTATGAAGGGCGAGCGATTGTATCTACCGGCCAGATTATACCGCTCGATTGGAATTAAACCCTTTACCAAAAACGAATAGAAGGGCTGATGTTTCAGATTAATGTTCTCGCTCTCAGACCATGACCTGCTGGGGTAAGTCTCACATCACCGATTGCATCACGGTGTAAGACTTACCTTCCAATATTCTTCTCTTTTTGAGCGCAAAAATCTAAACTTTAAACGGCCCACAAACCAGCGCTCGTTGTACCCCCGGTACCAGATTTTCAAGTCCGTCAATCAACCTTTCGGTGCCGGTTAGCACCTCAACAATTTGCCCTGAATATTTAATCGCCGTTTCTCTCATCATGCCTAACATTGGCCAACCCCATAAAGATGAAACCGTAACACCATCTTGTACAAAACTTGGGTCAGTTAGAAAACTGCAACTCAAAACTGCCTCTACTGGACTGCGATTAGTGGGACTGCCACCAATGAGATCAATCACCACCGATTGGTCAGGAATTAAATCCCGTAAATGTTGATTGCTGATAAGAAAATTAACGCCTCGCATTTGTGGCGATTGTTCTGCTCCATTAACTATCAGGTCGACATCATTTAACCAAAAATCAATCCGACCTTTTGAGGTGTGAGTACGCCCCAAAATACTGATTTGATTGACGCCTTGTTGATGCAATTCATCAATCGCACCTTGTGCAACATTGCCGTAGCCCAAAACCACTGCATTGATATCAGAAGTCGTTTTCTGGGGTTTATTTTCTGATAATAGCTTAACCCCAAAACGTGCACCGGCGCGTCCCGTTTCATGCAGACATTGAATTCGTCGTAATCCAAATTGCACGGGCGTGTGAGACTTTCGATAACTTATAATCGCCTTGCTACCCTGGTTTTTTTCGAAGTCATGCAAGTCAAAAATATGAGTGCCTTTATCTTTCAGCTGGGGAATAATATTATTGTCATCCTTAAACTCGGCCGAATCATAAAAATAAAGTGCGTTTATACCTACCGCATCCAATTCTTCAAAAGGGGTGTCCGGTTGAATAATATGCAGCGACCTTGGATTTCGGTTGCCGCAGCGCCTGATCGCTCCACGCAACCGCTCTGACCATCCGATAACTCTGACCCGTAAACCGCCGATTGAATTGTTTGCAAAAAATGGGTTCAATGCTTCGACCATTGCCATTCTTGCACAAATCATTTCATCACTTTGAATTTTTGGGGATTCGGTGACTTCCTCCATGGCGATCACGTTGATTTGTCTATCTTGAAGTAGTTTTGCCCGGTCTGGGTAGGAATGAAAATGCGCCATGCAAAACAGGGTGCAGCCTCTTTTCATTTGCTTAATAGACGCCAGCGATGGCCCTTTGAATTTGATGATCAGCTCTTTATCAAAATAGATCTGCGCGGCACTCTGCATGGTCGCATTGTTTGCCTGATAATCCTTATCGCTAAATCCTACACCTTCGCCGGCACCATATTCGACAAATACCTGAATGCCTTGTTGAGTCAGTTTACCCACGTCCGAAGGGATCAAAGCCACCCGCTTCTCTAGTCCGCCCGGATTTTCTGGGGACTCAATTTCTTTAACTAAAGCGATGGAATTAAAACGGGAGTTTATGGACATAGTTTTCTCTATTTTACTCAGTTTTGATATTTGTAGATAATAAGATCAACAAAAGAATAGCATGATTGGGTTCGAAGGATGAATATGTTTAATTAACACTCCAGATGCTGAGTAGGAGGGACTTGACGCTGCGTGGCCTAAAATTGACGCTAAATGGCTTATCAGCCAATTTCAATTGATACGCCTCAAAGCTAAAATATGACCTCATTCATAAATTAGTTAAGCAGGAGAACTCATTATGTCATCAGCTGTTTCACGCCCAAGCGCGGCTCCTAGTTTAGATGCAATAGCCCATTTCGAAAATTTATTAAAGTTCGAAACCGATTGTTGGGACGTCCACCATGCCTTGTCAAATAATCGTCAAGATTTTGTATTACTCGATGTAAGAGGCGCAGTTTTATATGAGCAGTCTCATATTTCTGGAGCCATCAGTTTACCTCATCAAAAAATTAGCAAAGAGTCGCTATCAGGGTATGCGTTAGATACGTTATTTGTTGTCTATTGTGCTGGCCCCCATTGTAACGCAACCGAAAAATCAGCCATCAAGCTGGCTAAATTGAACCGGGCGGTTAAAAAAATGATCGGTGGTGTGACTGGTTGGTTGGACGAAGGATTTACTTTAGTTGAAACAGAATCTCAAATTAAAACTGCATGATTATTCGTGCAGTTAATTTTTCCGATTTTGCGCAGTTGTTATAGGTAAAATCACCAATTCGATTGGCAAATTTTTCAGCTCAACGGGAGTCATTTGCGGGGACTTGCCAATGATTGACCGTGTTATAACAGGAGAGTTATATGACTACAGATTATTTGCATTACATCATTGTCCCGTAAAAGCTAGACTCGATACATGACGGTAGATCAAATACCAAACTGTTTCCGATATTGGCTGGGCGATAGTTTCAAATACTTTCGAAAGTTATGTCTTAAAGTGAGTGGATTATCGAAACCGCTATTTTGCGCTACGATTTCGATTGGCTCTTTGCTTGTTTCTAAAAGGCTTTTAGCCAGATGCAGCCGCTGTTGAATCAGCCATTCCTTCGGTGTCATGTTAAGCGAGGCGCGAAACTTGCGGTCGAATGTACGTCGCGACATATTGGCTTTGACAGCCAATGAGGTCACATCGATTGGTTTGATTAGATTTTTAATCGCCCAATCGAGAGTTAACGCAAAGTGATCGGGTCTGTGAGTGACCGGAGTTTCGACAAACTGTGATTGACCCCCATCCCGATGCGGAGACATCACCATCCGCCTTGCCACTTGATTGCAGATTTTATGGCCGTAATCTTGCCTGATGACCTGCAACCCCAAGTCCAGGGCAGCCGCGCTTCCGGCAGAACTTCCAATAACGCCGTCATAAATATACAGGACATCATCAACGTAATTTACCTGGGGATACTTTTGCTTAAATTGTTCCGCATACACCCAATGGGTAGTTGCGTCACAGCCATCAAGTAATCCCGTTTCTGCGACAAAAAATGCACCTGAGCAAAAAGAGATTATTCGGCCACCACGACGATGCAAAGCCAACACTTCCGCTTTTAATGGTTGCGGAATTTTTGACTCATTCGGCGACCAACAAGGAATAACCAAGGTGTCATAGTTTCGTAAACTCTTGACTTTCTTGGTATTTAAGGTGATCCCGCCAGTTGTATTCAATGGCTTAGACTGAAATGTGACGATTTCCGTTTGATACCATTGATCAAATTCTGGCCTGGGCAGTGCAAATAACTCGGCAGCGCAACCCAGCTCAAATAAGGATACGTTGTCATAGGAAAGAATGGCGACTGAGTGCATAAAGTATAAAAATTGAATTAAGTCAATATGGCTTATTATTAACCTAAATTGGCTTTTAAGCCAGTTTTTATTTTCCATTAGTTATAGCAAAATGCTGATCAGCATTTTTGCTTTAACCGAAAAAGTTTTTGTAACCAGGTGGATTATGGATCTCGACGTTTATGTAATTTTTCTAATCACAACCATTGTCGTGGTATTTTCGCCAGGACCCGCTGCAATCACCATTGCTTCTCAGGGCGCCGCTAACGGGATAAAAAAAGCGTTCGCAGGCGTACTGGGTGTTGCCTGTGCTAATGTGATTTATTTTGTCCTTTCGGCAACAGGAATAGCCTCTTTAGTCCTGGCTTCAAACACCACATTTAGTATCATTAAGTGGATGGGCGTTGGCTATTTAATTTATCTTGGAATGACAGCAATTTTTAGTCAATCCGGCGCTATCCATGTCAGTCATTCAAACAGGATTGAGCGACCATTGAAACTATTTTTTCAAGGGCTCATTGTAGAACTGGCCAACCCAAAAGCACTGCTCTATTTTGCTGCTTTGTTACCTCAGTTTATCGATGTCAACAATTCCCTCGCTACTCAATTGTTGATCATGGGAGCAACCTGTTTGGCCGCCGATCTTGTTTCTTATAGCGTCTATAGCTTTTTTGGCAAAGCCATTGCCAAATCGTCCATTAAGCCCTGGGTGATGAATTTGATCAATAAAACAACCGGGTTGGCGCTTATTTTTGCGGGGTTAAAAATGGCTACTTTCGATGCCAATAAATGAGTTTTTCGACACCTGGCAAAAAACGCGGTGATTATAAAGCGACTAATAATCGGCAGGCGAATCCTAAAAAATGGCCATGCGAAGCCGCAATAGTTGCAGAGGTCAGGACCATCTAGCTATCCTCCCAACGAACGAAATAGGAATACACAAACGCGACACTGGCCCATGTAACAATCAATAATACTGTGCTGGCCATACCAGTCATCAAACCACGCTTACCTGCCAGAACAAAGTCTACGTTAACTAAAATAAATTGAGAGGCTGCAACGACAAATGCTGCTTTGTAAGCATTGCGTAGCTGTCGAGCAGTCCAATTGAAAAGCGCTACAGAAAGCAGGATATAGACTAAAAATCCAATTATCGGTGGAACTATGGGCTCACCGAATGTATCGCTTTGCGCAATGGGATTGAAGAAAAGCAGAACACCACCGAGATTCACCACACCCGCAGCGATGAACGCTGCAATCAGAGCTTTCCAATAGTTTTGCATAAGTTGTCCCCTGTTTCGTCACATATTAAAAGGTCAGATGAACTTGAAAGCAAACCAACATATCAAGTTGTTCTGAGCCCACTTTTCTGTCTCCACTTTTCCAGGCCTACCATCGAAGTCACAACGCACTAATTTCTTTATAGTCTACTACCAAAGACTAATTATAGACATATATGGACAATGATACTTGTAGTGTAAAAGAACCTCCTGCTGCTTACAGCATGTTTTTTGATACTAAAAAGGCCAGTTTAAGCGAATAGAAACCGCCAGATTAAAGGTGATAATTAATAATAACAATGAGTTATGAAGGCGACCCTAAAGGTTGCGATTAGTTGATTTCAAATCTTTAACTTGACGTCCTTAATGTATGCGTATCTTACCTGCCAATCAATTTTTGCGCCTCTTCTCTCAATAACTTTCGGATCCATAAATGTAGTGAGTCGTCATTATTTTTTGCATGCCATATTTGGTAAAAAGGAAGTGAGCTTACTCGAAAAGGACAAGGACAAGTTTCAAATTCTTTTAGTATCGTGTGTTTAAGTAGCGAAGGTTGTATTGCAATCACATCTTGACCCCGCATAAAAAACGGCAGTGCAGAAAAACTGGGCACCTGAAGAATTATTTTGCGATGCCGTCCTTTTTTATTTAACAACTTATCTATCAAGGTTGATTCATTATTAGAAAACACTACCTTTAATTGTTTTTTTTGCAAAAATTCAGTTAGATTTTTTGGAGCCACGACTACTTCAGGGTCATAAAAACAAACGAATTGATCCTCGAAAATTCTTTGTTGCATAAACTCGGCGCCCTCCGGTGGATTAGGCGATATCACCAAATCACATTGCTCCTCTCTGAGTAAAGTCGCATCGGATACATCTGAATTGATAATCTTTAATTCAATACCCGGCGCATCGATTTGCAACTGGGCAAAAAACTGGGGCAACAGCAGATCTCGCTGAAAACCCGCAGCAGCAACCACCAGACGTCTTTTTATTTCTTTGGGGTTAAATTTTTCTCCCTCGGTCATTCGGCGCATTCCACTGAGTAATTTACGAGCATCTTTCAATAATATTTCCGCTCGTTTGGTAACTACAATTCCTCGACCTGATCTAATAAATAGTGGGTCGTTCAAAATAATACGCAGTTTCTCCGAAGAGTGACTTACCGCAGACTGATTGATTCCCAGACGTTCCGCAGCTCTAGTGACCGATCCTTCCTCATAAACCATAACAAATAGCCGTAAAAGACGACCGTCAAGGTTAAAATAGTCCAATTCATTAGTTTTATTCATAATAGTTATTATTATACCCTTGTTGTTCTCATGTCAAACTTCACCCAAAATCGACCTGAATTAACTTTTCGGGAGAAAAAATATGAACAATGCATTGAATTTATGTCCAGCCATTATAGGTATTATAAGCGTATTTTTAAGCACAACATTATATTCCAAACCGGTCGAAGCGCCATCGACGGTTAAGGCACATTATGTCAAAGAATCAACCAGTCGAATGCTTCAACCCGGTGAAAAAATAGAGCAGTTATTTACCAAAAATGCGCAGCAGGATTATATTCTGCAACGTATGAGTCAACGTACCTACTTTTTTCAACGACAGTATTATTCCACGATATTTTACATAGGTGATAACGGGGTTTTATTATTTGACCCACTTAAAGATCATAGTGACTTCATCAGAAAAGCCATTACCAAGGTCACCAGTTTACCGATTACAGCCATCGTTTATAGCCACAACCATAGCGATCATGTAGCCGGCGCGCAGTCAGTTGTTGATGCATTGGCCAAAGCAGGGCTTAAACCTAGAATCATTGCATCTCAGGCGACTGCAGATAAAATGATTTTCTTAAACAGCAAACATCCTAAGCCGACCGAGACAGTGTCATGGCCCAAGGGTTCATTTGAATTTGAAGGACTATCCGTTCAACTTCACGGATTTGAAAGAGGCGGTCATACCGATGACAGCGGTGTTTGGTTATTGACTAATGAAAAAGTAGCCCATTTACCTGACTATATTAATGGTGATCAACTTCCTTTTTTGAATTTTGCGGCAGCAGAAAGTTTTACTTATTACCAAGAAAATCTTAAACAATTAGCAAAATTAGACTGGAGTTTCTTGAGCGCGGGTCATGGCAATGTTGCTGCTAAAAGCGACGTAAATTTTTATTTGACTTACATCAACGACCTTAAAGCGGCGATAGGTAAAGGATTTACTGAAGTGCCAGTTGGCAAAGGCGTCGACTTTAATCGCGTTAATAGCCACACTGAAATTTTCGGTATATTCTTTGAACAAATAGCTGAGAGCGTGAGAAAAACCATGCGAGCAAAGTACGGAAAGTTTTATGGCTTCGAAGCGGCGATTGCCGGACATACTTCAATGGCAACCATGGAAATGTTTCTTTATTGATATACCAACAAATAAGTTTGTTTCGAAGCAATGTTT
>CAZOBX010000087.1:0-1612 GCA_964578045.1 uncultured Kangiella sp.
TTCCCTATGGTCGCTCTCGGACTCCTGTCCTTCACGACACTAGTACATCCTGTACGTCGTCTACCAATTCGACCGCCATGGATGGCGGAAATGCAATTTTTGCAGGAACAAAAAATTGCCATCACACTGGCTTTAAAATTTTTACTTCCTACAAACTTCATACAGGATCTGTACAGATAGTGCTTTGCACTATTCCCTATGGTCGCTCTCGGACTCCTGTCCTTCACGACACTAGTACATCCTGTACATCGTCTACCAATTCGACCGCCATGGATGGCGGAAATGCAATTTTTGCAGGAGCAAAAAATTGTCATCACACTGGCTTTAAAAGTTTTTCAACATCCAATCGCTTGGTAGTAGCATTGCTATCAATTGGAGGCAGGCAATTATATACAAAGTTGAATTGATTGCAATCTCTAAAAGTACTTACGACTCAAATTCTTCTGGGTTACCCGCGCCATGCCTGAGAATCTGAGGAAATCCATCCGTCATATCGACGACAGTGGTTGGCTCATCACTGACGTGCCCGCCGTGAATGATTAGCTCGACCCGTCCATTTAGCCGTTTATAAATTTCATCTTCATCCGCTAAGGTGACGCTTTCCCCCGGCATAATTAAACTTGTGCTCATTAATGGTTCACCTAGCTCTTCCAATAAGCCAAGTGCTATTTCATTATCTGGTACCCGTATACCGATAGTTTTGCGCTTAGGATGTTGCAATCGCTTTGGAACTTCTGGGGAGGCTCTCAAAATAAAGGTATAAGGACCGGGAGTATGATTTTTGATCACCCGAAAGGAAGCGTTATCGACTCTGGCGAAATTAGCCAGTTCTGATAGATCCCTGCAAACTAAAGTAAAGTTATGTTTATTATCCAGTTTTCTAATTTGTCTAACCCGATCTAGCGACTTTTTATCTCCAATATGGCAACCCAATGCATAACCCGAATCCGTCGGATAAACGATTAATCCGCCAGCCCTGATAATAACGACCGCTTGAGAGATTAATCTCTGTTGGGGATTATCGGGATGTAATTCAAAGTACTGGGTCATTGATGAAATTCCTTGTCGTTTTTTATTATTGTAGCCTATTTTTAATCTGATCTAATACATGGGGCGTATTTTTATCGATCATCGGAAAACGTCCTAAATCTGACCACTTTAAATCCGGATAATGAAAATCGGACCCACCTGAGGCCAGCAAGTTATTATTTTTTCGTTGCACTTCTAACCAACCTCTTTTATCTGGAGTTAAACTGGGATACGCCAACTCAATCGCATCGCCATTGGCTAATGTGAACTCTTCAATAAGATATCCGAGTTTTCTAACGGACATCGGATATCTTGTTGGATGGGCCAAGATGGCTAAGCCTCCGGCAGCTTGTATGGCGCCAATCGCAATGTCCATTGGGATCCATTCGCTAGGTACTCTTACTCTGCCTTTTTTTCCAATATATTTTTTAAATGCCTGATTGTTGTCTTTGACTAATCCAAGGCTGACCAACGCCCTGGCGATATGACTGCGAGTTACCACTTGCTTGCAACTGCTTTCTAGCTCTGCCAAAACCCCTTTTATATTGAGTTTTTGAAATTTTAGCTCATAGGCCCTCGCTCT
>CAZOBX010000087.1:1622-20698 GCA_964578045.1 uncultured Kangiella sp.
GCTCTCTGCCAACGTTTTTCTTGTTGTCCTGCTATCAAACTCAACAGGTTAGCAGAATCAACATCAATGCCTAACCCGACAATATGAATTTCACCAAAATCTGTTTGAGCAGAAAGTTCAATCGCGTCAATCAGCCTCAGCTTAAAATTATTGGTTTTTATGTAAGCGCGCGCCTGTTTAATGCCGCTAATCGAATCATGGTCACTAATAGCTAACAAATCGAGATCCATTTTTTCAGCACGTTCCACTAATTGTTCAGGTGACAAAACACCGTCTGAATAATGGGTGTGACTGTGAAAATCGTAACGCATTGGTGACCTCTTTATGAATTATTCTTGGTAAAAATGAACTAGGGTCTGTTTATCTTTCATACTTCACCACTGCCGAGGCGCTTTTTTTGTCTAACAAGGCAGAAGGAGTGTGGTTTGGTTATTCCAAATGAGCGACTGATAACGACGTTAGACGGAAAAAGCGCCCGGCCCTTCGGGTTGTGGCTAAAATACCGCCACTCGTTGTTGCTCCTCATTCATTTGGAATAACCAAACCACATTCGTCGCGCCTAGATTGACAATATTTTAGCCGCAACAGTGATGAAGTATGAAAGATAAACAGACCCTAGTACATACTAAAGTATTTTCCGCAAGTTAGGTATAAATTAGTCCAATACATTGTTGATCCAGCTCGTTTTGAGATAGATTAATTATATATAACGTGTTTGGTAAAATTTCCAATAGTTTATTATAAAAATAACAGGTATCATTCACTTTTTTTAATAACCCCGCCTGCGGTAAACATTTGATGAAGTTCTTTCTAGACTATTTTCCGATAATCATTTTTGTTGGTGTGTACGCCTATTCCGGCGATGAACAACCGATGTATCCCGCTGTAATGGCATTAATGGCAGCTACTGTTGTTCAAAATATCGGCACCAAGCTATTAACCGGCAAGTTTGAAAAACTTCACCTGTGGACGCTAGGAATTACTCTGGTATTTGGGACTATGACGCTGATATTCAGAGATCCTGCGTTTATCTTCTGGAAAGCGAGTGTCGTTTTATGGGTCACTGCAGCAGTCTTTTTATATCGCCAACACATTCTTGGAAAGGTCTTACTGCAAGAAATGTTAACTAAAGCCCTGGATGAAGAAATAACCGCACCTGATGCTTTATGGTCAAAACTAAATCACATCTGGGCATTCTTTTATACATTATTCGGTTTTATCAATTTATATATAGCCTATAACTATTCAGAGGCATTTTGGGTCAAGTTTAAACTATTTGGACTGATGGGACTTAATATTTTACTACTCGTTTATATCATGACAAAAATTTACCCCTATTTGCCTATTGAAGAAGATTCGAGTAATGGCAGAGATGAAACCCCGCGGGTTAATGATGATTCTCAAACATCCAATACTGAAAAAGTGGTTTCTAAAGAAAACAAGGAAGACTAATGTTATACGCCTTTATTTCTCAAGATGTTGAAAATAGCCTGGCCGCACGACTTGAAGCCCGCCCCTCTCATGTTGAAAGATTACAGCATCTCAAACAGCAAGGTCGGTTAATCATCGCCGGACCGCATCCGGCCATCGATAATACCGATCCTGGAACGGCAGGGTTTACCGGCAGCTTAGTGGTTGCTGAATTCGACAGTCTTGATGAGGCCCAACAATGGGCCAATGATGATCCTTATATGCATGCCGGTGTTTATCAATCAATTATGGTAAAACCCTTTAACATGGTACTCCCTTAATGACTAATTCAACTGAACTTAATCTGCAAAGAATGGATATGATGAAGCAATTACTTGAAGCTTCACTTTCCCCTAGTAAATTACTTATCCAGGACGATAGTCATTTGCATGCAGGGCATGCCGGTTCTCAATCAGGCATGGGGCACTTTACCGTGCAGATTAGCAGTGAAGTGTTTGAAGGACTTCCGCCACTTAAGCAGCATCAGCTAGTTTATCAAGCCCTTGGCGATATGATGAAAACGGATATTCATGCGTTGGCGATCAAAGCGTCAACCTAAAAAACGCGTTAATAAACGCGCTTTTCAAGTCTGAGAGATATACCCTAGTCTGCATCTTGAGGGTATAACCGGATTAAACGTTAAAGATGCTGGCCAACGATAATCCTTGTCTTTCGAGCATAAATCTTAACCGTCTTAGTGCTTCAACCTGGATCTGACGTACTCGCTCACGGGTAAGGCCTATTTCACGACCAACATCTTCCAAGGTCGCAGCCTCATAGCTCAGCAGTCCAAATCTTCGAGCTAGTACTTCTTTTTGCTTTTCACCAAGTTGGTCTAGCCAATATTCGATGCTTTGCTTAAGGTCTTGCTCCTGCAGTTTATTAGAAGGACCACATTCTCGTTCGTCTGCAATGGTTTCTAGTAGAGGTTTGTCATTATCTTTGCCGATTGGACAATCAACTGAAGCGATCCGTTCATTAAGCCCTAACATCTTGGCCACGGTTTCAACCGGTTTATCTAACTTATCCGCAATATCTTCAGCGGTTGGTTCATGATCCAATTTTTGCGCCAGTTCTCTTGAGGCCCTTAAATACACATTCAGCTCTTTGACCACATGAATCGGCAATCGAATAGTCCTGGTCTGATTCATAATACCGCGTTCGATAGTCTGTCTGATCCACCAGGTGGCATAAGTTGAAAATCGAAAGCCGCGTTCGGGGTCAAATTTTTCGACCGCTCTAATCAGGCCTAAATTACCTTCTTCAATCAGGTCTAGCAGAGCAAGGCCTCTGTTTGAATAACGTCTGGCGATTTTTACCACCAAACGAAGATTGCTTTCTATCATTCTCGCTCGCGATTTTTCACAACCTTTACGTGCTTTTCGTGTGAAATAGACTTCTTCTTGCGCTGTCAGAAGTGGTGACGCACCGATTTCTCCCAGATACATTTGTGTTGCATCAAAGTTTTTGTCTTTCGGAGATCGTTTACGAGTAGGTAATTCTTGTTTAGAAATTTTTTGAAGATCGGATATCTTAGGTTCTTGTATTGTGTCTGTTGTTTTATCGACGTGAATTTCACCCACATCATTTTTTGCCACATTAGTTTTAGTCATTTCGCTTCTCTCTGCCGTGGGGACTGACGTCCCAAAAAAACGAAACCGCTGATTTACTGCGCTCAGCAATCCCTAGTAAAACCCACTATTTTATTGTTCTATCGTCTTTGTTTATTTCGATATGTTTTATAGTGCAATCTATAATATTATCGTCACCATTGAATATAACTTTAGGTTTTATAAAAATAATTTTATAAAACCAGCAAAATAGTTTTATAAGAGATCTGATTTAGGCAAATAGTTGAGTGGATCGACGGGTTTACCTTTATACCGGATCTCAAAATGCAGCTTTTCTCGGTCTGAACCACTACTCCCTAAGTCAGCAATTCTTTGACCGGCTTTTACAAATTCATTTTCCTCCACATGGATTTTTTTATTATGCGCATAAGCGCTTAAATAATTGTCGTTATGCTTAATAATAACCAAATGACCGTATCCGCGCAAGCCGCTGCCACTATAAACAACTCTCCCCTTAGCAGTAGCTCTTACCGGAGAGCCTGTTTTCCCAGCAATATCGAGCCCTTTATTCTGATTGGACCGATCCGAAAAGTAATTAATTATTTTTCCATTAACAGGCCAAATCCAGTGCTTTATGGAAGAGTTTGCGGCTTTTTTGTTGTGCCTCCGACTATTTTTTACACGGCTGGAACGGTGCTTCGGATGCTGTATTTGGGTCTTAACCAGTTTGGTTGAGCGTTTGCTTTTGGCTTCAGTTTTACTTTTAGTTAGACCTGTCTTGTGCTTTAGTAATATTTCTGTATTGATAGCAGCTAGCAAAGATTCCGATGAAAACACCGGCTCTTCACTAGCTGTAGTTAGTCTAAGTTGTTGGCCGGGATATATGCGGTAGGCATTCAAATGATTCGCGTTTGCCAAACTTTCATAGTCCAGCGAATATCGCCAGGCGATAGAGAACAACGTATCGCCAGGTTTCACCTGATAGAGTTGTATATCCTGCTCCGAGGGCTTGCGACTGTGTTTGTGCCGACTGGTGTATTTGACGGTTTTATTGTTGGTATTTTCAGAACTAATATCGATGACAGGAGCTGGGGCGTTATGCGAGCATGAAGACAGCAGCATTGCACTGACTATTGGGAGAATAATATTTTGCTTGAATTTTTGCATGCTATTCTCTGTTAACAATATTCTCAAACTCTAATATTAACCCAACATCTGTCTTTAACTTAACATCCAACTTTAACTACTTGCTCTAACTATTTGTTTTAGCTGCTATTAAATGTATTTGTACATCAAATAGCCGAGAAAAGCAACTATAACAATCCCCCATCCAATATAATCAATGATTTGGTGGAGTTTTTGCTCCATTTTCTCTCCACCTAAGCGCAATAAAAAAGCGACTAGATAAAAACGCCCAGCACGCCCCGTCACCGAGGCTACTAAAAACTCAAAAATCGAAATTTCAGTTATTCCTGCGCTAATCGTCACAAGTTTATAGGGGATTGGGGCAAAGGCGGAAATGAAAACTATCCATGCCCCTTGCTCACGAACCTTTCCGGCAACCTGATTAAAGGTTTCCATGTGACCCATTTCAACAAATAGAGGCTGAATCATACTATCAAAAAGAAATACGCCGAGGTAATAACCAAAAACGCCCCCGGCAACACTGGTAACAGTTGCGACCATCGCATAATGCCAGGCTTTGTCCAGTCGCGCCAAACACATAGGGGCCAACATCACATCAACTGGAATTGGGAAAATGACGGATTCGAAAAAACTCATGATACCCAAATAATAAACCGCATATTTGTGTTTTGCCCAAACTAGACAAACTTCATACATCTTTGTAAATATTTTCATGTAGCTCTCAAATTTTAAAATTTTTTACTTAGCCGTTTTCTGATAGATGATTTATTCTGGGAAGCGCGCCTAGCGCACTTAACACTTAGAACTTAGAACTTAGAACTTAGAACTTAGAACTTAGAACTTAGAACTTAGAACTTAAAACTTAAACCGTCCCACTCAACAATGGTACAAAACGAACCGTCTCGACATCTTGTTGAGACATTCCATCTTCGGTTTTTTCAAGTAAAATCAAATGTTGGTCACCACAAGGCTGACTGACCGGAATGATCATACGACCGCCAATGGCTAACTGCTCAACCAAGGCCTTTGGAATATCATCAGGTGCAGCCGTGACAATAATGGCATCAAACGGCGCATGTTGCGACCAACCTAAAAAACCATCGCCAAATTTGCAAGTAACATTGTTCAGTTCAAGCATTTGGAAACGTTCGATCGCCAGTTTTTGCAAGGCTTCTATCCGTTCAATGGTAAATACTTGAAAAGAAACCCTGGACAGAATGCTAGTTTGATAACCACAGCCCGTTCCGATTTCCAGTACATTTCCCATTATGCCACTATCGACCAATATTTCTGTCATACGAGCAACGATATAAGGTTGTGAAATGGTTTGTCCCATGCCAATTGGCAAAGCGGTATCCTCATAGGCACGATGAGCCATGGCTTCGTCAATAAAGATATGCCTGGGAGTTGATTCAATGGCGGCCAGCACCGATTCTTCTTTTATACCTTTTTCTCGTAATCGATTAACAAGTCGACTGCGAGTTCGCTGCGATGTCATGCCTATGCCGGCAAGATTAGTTTTTATCATTTTTTATTATTCTCTATAACTCTTTTGAAACTATAAACTCAGGTTATTTGATTTCGTCCATCCAGCTTCTTACGTCAGTGAAGGACTGATAAGCGGTAAAATCAACCACTAAAGGTGTAACCGATACATAACCCTTTTCCACAGCAGAAAAATCTGTACCGTCGCCAATATCCTGAGGTTCACTCGGTGGGCCAATCCAATAAACATCTAATCCTTTAGGATCTTTCGCTGGAACAATAGTATCAGCTCTGTGACGACAACCCAATCGAGTTAATCGATAGCCTTTAATTTGCTCTAGTGGCAAATCAGGTACATTAACATTCAGGATCACGTTAGAGTCCAGACTGTGTTCCCGCAGCCTGAGTAATAACCGAGCCATCACCGAGGCCGCTGTTGGGTAGTGTTTACAGTCTCGACCCGCAAGCGATATTGCGACGGCAGGAAATCCCAAACTGCGTCCTTCCATTGCGGCTGCGACCGTACCCGAATAAAGTACATCATCGCCCAAGTTTGGTCCTCGGTTGATTCCCGCAATGACCATATCAGGCTTTTGTTGCATTATTCGATGAGAGCCTAGATGAACACAATCGCAAGGTGTTCCCGAAACACTATAGAATCCGTTTGCCAGCTGATGATATCGAAGCGGTCTATCCAGAGTCAAAGCCGAGCTGATCCCGCTACGATTACAATCTGGAGCAACCACAGTTATTTCTGCCGAGCTTCGAATGGTGTCCGCAAGTATCTGAATGCCAGGAGATGTTACTCCGTCATCGTTACTAATTAATATATGCAAAATAATTTTCCAAATTGTTTCAGGTGCCATATATACCCGTGCTACCTCAAAATGCAGATTCCAGCAAGGCTATAAGCGACCATATTTGAGGCATGGAATTTTAGGGTTAATCAGTCTAACTCAAAATTTCATAAAGCTTCCGCGTCCTGCTCACGCCCCTTACCTACGTCCTGTAGGCAACGAAGAAGATGGTGGCTTATAGCCTTGCCCTTCGGGTGCTCAGCTAAAAAAGCCTGCACCGCGTTACAACTCTTGATAAGGGCTAGCCAAAGCTGGCCCCGCGAGCGGAGTGAGTGCTTTGGGTCTTGCCTTCGAGTTGTGCCTCGCCTAAGAGCGCCTACTTTTGGTGTTCAGGCATTTTAGCTGAACACTGAAGCCTGCATTTTGAGGTAGCACGGGTATATAGGAGCGGTGCTAACTCCCGGCTCTCATTTGAACATCCACCGCATCGACCATTTCCCGAATCACTGAGGTGGCAAAACATCCTTTGCCTAATGAAAAGCTAAGTGTAGCAATATCGTTTTGTTGTTCGACTTTCAAATCTTTTGGAATGCAGCGAAAAGCTCTTCTCGCCGAATCAAGGTTCAATCGAGCGAGCCCAGTTAACCAATTAGAATAATATTGCAGAGAATCCTGCTCTTTTCCAATGGCTTCGCCTTTGGCATCAGAAGCTTGTTTGCCTGGCAACCAACCACAAATATGCAGATCGCCTATTTCTAGACGAGTTTTATCCTCTGATGAAACCTCCTCGACTGAAAAAAATGATTGGGTCCCTGCAAGCATTAAACAATCCCCTCCAAGAGGAATTAACCAGGAACCTTCAGCGACTCGTTGGGCCAATTGCAAATTGAATAACAAAGAACGGGCACTAGAGATAATTAACCCCCGTTTATTGCGATTCTTGATTTTTATATTGCCTTTTAATAATTCATCGGCCTTGATTAAATTGTTCGCGTTAATACCAAACCGCTGCTTTCCAAAATAATTAGGCACGCCTGTGTGGCTGATTTTTTCGATTAGACTCTTATCTATTCTTGCGTCTAAATTACGAATGATTATTTTAAATCTGTTTTCTAGCAGACTGCCCCGGCGTAATTTTTTGTTATGCCTGATAGCCGCAACGATTTCGTAGCCATCACCTGCCAACTCAGATAATTCAATTTGTCTCCCCGGCAAATGCAAACTAAACCATTGAGTTGAGACACTATGCCGGTCCTTCTTTCCTGCATAGCCGATATCTCGAGAGGTTAAACTAGCCAGTTTTTGCAGTTGGCGAGCGACCCAGTCGGTATTACTATCCATTTTTTTAACCTGCAAAAATAAGTGTTCTCCTTCTCCGCTTGGTGTAAAACTTAATATTTCATCTACCTGAAAATCGGAAGCGCAAGTTCTTAGTTCTCCATGTATTTGTGGAAGAGGGCCGGCTGTTGGAAATTTTTCAATCAGATTGGTAAAGTTCTTATCTGTTAGCATATTGATACAACTTATTCTGAAGAAATAGAATCAATTAAACAAACACAATGGACCGCGATCCCTTGCCTACGGCCGATGTAGCCTAAACCTTCAGTAGTGGTTGCTTTGAGGCTAACCTGATCAAGTTGCAGCTCTAAATCGGCAGCAATATTTGATTGCATCGCTTTAACATGCGGACTCATTCGCGGCGCTTGGGCAATGATCGTGACATCCAGATTATTAACTTTGAATTTTTTAACTTCGAGCAATTTAAACACCTGGCGGAGTAAATCTCGACTATCAATACCTCTAAATTCGCTATTGGTGTCCGGAAAATGAAAACCGATATCGCCAAGTGCCGCAGCGCCGAGCATCGCATCGCAGACGGCATGTAAAACCACATCACCATCAGAATGAGCGACCAAACCAATATGATCAACAATTAACACACCACCAAGCACCAGCGGATTATCCCCACCAAAGGCATGTACATCGAAACCATGGCCTATTCTTATCATATTTGAGACTCTCTAAACACTGTTTTATAGTATCTATTCAGCTGAAAATAATTCCAATAGATTCTGTTTTCAGAACGATTGGTGTAATAGAATTTATTGACCGCTTCAGCAACTGCTCCTGCGTTGTTCTACTACCGTCCATCCATGGACATATGCAATCAAAAACAGGTCTCTTGTGGGAACCCTCCCCTTCTGAGAGGGACCCAAACCCCCTCTCCCTCTGGGAAAGGCCTGTGGGAGAGGGTTTCTTTTAACCTGTTAAATAGTTTCGCCTTAAATTTATCTTCGACTATTTAATATTTGTGCTGCTAACTCAAGATCTTTCTGGTGGGTTATCTTAGGATTAAGGTCTTGTGCAAAAACAGCCGTTACATCGATATCACAATCGGTCAAGGCCCCAACATCATCGGTTACTGATATACCCATTTTATTCACATGGGATAACGCGTTTTTTAAATCGATAAAAGACGCCAATTGAGGAGTCATAGCACTCACCAGGTTTTCCCTTTCTACCGATTCTGAAACTTGTTGATCTTGATTTATCCTTTTGAGTGAATTGGCGACCGGCTCAGCCAAAAAACAAGCCTTTTTATGTGTGTTGTAAAAGTTCAATAAGGCACTGAGATCTTTGTCGCTCAAGCAAGGTCTAACCGCATCATGAACCAATACTGGAGACTCTTCTGGTAATCCGTTATCGTATAAATATCTTAATCCATTATTAACCGAGTGTTGTCTTTCTTCGCCGCCATCAATCAGGACTATTTTTTCATCTAAGATAGAATCCAGTTGTTCAAAAAGTTTATCTTCCGGCGACACAATTAACAGAACTTTTTCAACTCTCTCGCAATTAAGAAATACTGATAGAGTAATGTCTAAGATTTTTCTTCCATTAATCAAATGATATTGTTTTGGCTGAGGGCCACCAAAACGTTTTCCTACTCCGGCCGCTGGAATAATAACGACGCTACCTGTTATCTTGGAAAGGTCAAAATGAATCTGCTGCATAACGGTTTTATTCTGCCCTGCTTAATTAGATCGGTTTATATTAATCAATTTATTTCAATCCGTTTATTCTATTTCGGAAGGAATTATTCGATAGAAAATTTCATTTTTTTTGATTAATCCCAATTGCTCTCTAGCCTTTTCCTCTAACAATTCGGGGTTATTGCGTAACAAATAAATTTCTCTTTTGAGTTCTTGATTCTGGAGATTTAGTTGCTCATTTTGCTTTTGTTGTTGACTGATAGTCATTTGCAGGCTATTAATTTTTTGCTTGCCATTGTCACCATACCACACATTGAATTGCAAAATGAGGATCAAAACGATAAGCAAACTACTGAGTATTTTTGCAACCAAAATAGCCTCCTATCGTTTTACGTCAGATTGAAAATAATATCTAGAAACAATTAAACGCTTTTTTGCCAGGATAAACCGCTTTATCACCTAATATTTGCTCGATGCGCAACAATTGATTGTATTTAGCCACTCGATCGCTTCGACATAACGAGCCGGTTTTTATCTGGCCTGCACTAATGGCCACCGCCAGATCAGCGATGGTAGTGTCTTCTGTCTCACCGCTTCGATGAGAAACGACTGCAGTATAGCCAGCATCATGGGCCATTTTAATCGCAGCGAGAGTTTCTGTTAAGGTACCAATTTGGTTCACTTTGATTAGTATCGAATTGGCGATTTTCTTTTCGATCCCTTCGGCAAGAATTTTTGTATTAGTAACAAACAAATCATCACCAACTAACTGAATTCGATGCCCCAGTTTTTCAGTGAGAATTTTCCATCCATCCCAGTCGCCTTCATCCATGCCGTCTTCAATGGATATAATCGGATAACGATTCACCCAATCTTCCAGGTAGCAGGCAAATTCTTCTGAAGTAAGTGACTTTCCTTCACCGCCCAATTCGTACTTTCCATCAATGTAAAATTCTGAACTGGCAACGTCTAAACCGAGATAAACATCTTCGCCAAGTTTATAACCTGCGTCAGTCACCGCCTGCTCAATCGCTTGCAGCGCTTCTTCATTGGAACCAAGGTTAGGTGCGAAACCACCTTCATCTCCAACAGCTGTATTAAGCCCCTTCGCTTTTAACACCGACTTTAAAGAATGAAAAATTTCTGCGCCGCATCGCAATGCCTCGGAAAATGTCGCAACGCCCACAGGTAAAATCATGAATTCCTGAATATCAACATTATTGTCGGCATGCTCACCACCATTGATAATATTCATCATTGGAACGGGCAACATCACTCCATCGCCAATTTCTTTGAACAAAGGTAATTTGTTAACGGCAGCCGATGCTTTCACCGCCGCCAGAGAAACAGCCAGTATGGAATTAGCACCTAATTTTTCTTTATTTTCAGTACCGTCCAGATCGAGCATGGCCTGGTCTAACTCGGCTTGTTTAGATACATCCAAACCAACCAACTTTGGCTTAATTTGATCATTGATAATAGCAACCGCTTTTAGCACACCTTTGCCAAGATAACGCGATTTATCACCGTCTCTTAATTCTAACGCTTCACGTGAGCCGGTCGATGCGCCGGAAGGAGAACAAGCCAATCCGACTGTTCCACATTCTAATATCACTTCCGCTTCGACTGTGGGATTTCCTCTTGAATCTAAAATTTCTCGTCCAATGATGTTGACTATCTTACTCATTAATCTGGGCCTCAGTTGATATTGCTTAATAATTTAATTAATTGATTCTATAATTTTTCTGGTTGGATGGGCGCTAAACCATCAGAAAATTCTGGCAGTGAAAAGGTTGATGGGTTTGCTCCGGATATTTTAGAGTGTCGTCTCAACAAAGCCGTTTGTTTTCACTACATCATCGATTTTTTTCAGTGTTAACAGCAGTGATTCCATCTCGTACATCGGCCAGGAATTTGGCCCGTCACTTTTTGCAACAGACGGATCCGGATGAGTTTCCATAAACAGTCCTGATATACCAGCGGCTACCGCAGCGCGCGCTAAAACAGGCACGTGTTCTCTGGTACCGCCAGACACACTACCTTTCCCACCTGGTAGTTGAACGGAATGAGTAGCATCATAAACCACTGGCGCATTTGTTTCCCTCATCACCGCCAGACTTCGCATATCGGACACTAGATTGTTGTAACCAAATGATGCGCCTCTTTCACAAACCATGATGTGTTTGTTTCCGGTGGCCCGGGCTTTATTAACCACATGCACCATATCCCAAGGGGCTAAGAATTGCCCTTTTTTGATATTAACAGGAATACCCGGCTCGCAAACTCGCTGAATGAAATTGGTCTGTCGACATAAAAATGCTGGCGTCTGCATCACATCAACCACACTGGCGACTTCATTAAACGGGGTATCTTCATGCACATCGGTCAACACCGGTACTTGAATTTGGTCTTTGACTTTTTGCAAAATTTGAAGCCCTTTTTCTAAACCAAGCCCGCGAAAGCTTTCATGGGACGAACGATTAGCTTTATCAAAGGATGATTTATAAATATACGGGATCCCTAATCGAGCGGTTACTTCTTTCATATGGCCTGCGGTATCGATAGCCAGTTGTTCGCTTTCAATCACACAAGGACCGGCAATCAGGAAAAACGGTTTATCTAGACCAATGTCAAATCCACAAATGTTCATTTTAACCCTCTTCTTTTAGCTTGAATTCTTTGGCTGCCGCAACAAAACTGGTAAACAGAGGATGACCGTCACGGGGCGTAGAAGTAAATTCCGGATGAAATTGCACGCCAATATACCAAGGGTGATCGGCTAACTCGATAGTCTCTACTAAATCGTTTAAGCTGGAACGTCCGGAAATTTTGAGACCACATTCCTCTAACTGAGATACATAGTTTTCGTTCACTTCGTATCGATGACGGTGACGTTCATTAATTTCCTTACTGGCGTAAATTCCTGACAACTTAGAGTCACTGGTTAAAAATGCACGCTGAGCGCCTAACCGCATGGTGCCCCCCATATCAGAATTTTCATTTCTCTGCTCTACCGAGCCATCTTTGTTGGTCCACTCGGTAATTAGTCCCACCACCGGGTGTTTTGTATCGCTGCAAAATTCGGAGCTATGCGCGTTTTCCAATGAAGCGCAGTTTCTGGCATATTCGATAACTGCCACTTGCATTCCCAGACAAATGCCCAAGTAAGGAACTTTGTTAGTTCTGGCGTATTCCGCAGCCAATATCTTTCCCTCTACACCTCTTTCGCCAAAACCACCGGGAACCAGGATAGCGTTTGAGTTATCCAATAGCTCAACGCCTTTCTTTTCGATATCCTGTGCATCGATAAAATCAATTTTAACAGTCAAGCGATTTTGCAGTCCTGCATGTTTTAAAGATTCGATTAAAGATTTATAGGCTTCTGTCAAATCCATATACTTACCCACCATGGCAACTCTCACTTCACCATTCGGATTCGCTTCGGCATACAGCACCTGTTCCCATTCGGTTAAATCAACCGCCTTTTCTGGCAGTTTGAATCTTTCGCTGATGAGTCTTTCTAATCCTTGGGCATTAAGAATGGCAGGGATTTTGTAAATGCTGTCAACGTCTATTAAAGAAATAACGGCTTTTTCATCGACGTTAGTGAACAATGCAATTTTGGATTTTTCTGAGGCTGGTAAACTACGATCCGATCGACAGATCAAAATATCTGGCTGTATGCCGATTGATCTTAGTTCTTTAACTGAATGTTGGGTTGGTTTAGTTTTAAGCTCACCGGCAACGGCAATATAAGGCAGCAAAGTAAGGTGCATATATAATGCCCGTTCTCGTCCTAGTTCATATCCCATCTGGCGGATAGCTTCCAGGAAAGGCAAGGACTCGATATCACCAACCGTTCCACCAATTTCTACCAAGGCGATATCCGCGTCGCCAGCCCCCTTAATCACTTTACTTTTTATTTCGTCAGTAATATGTGGAATAACCTGAACCGTTCCACCTAGATATTCCCCTTTTCGCTCTTTTCGCAGTACATCAGCGTAGACTCTGCCGGTAGTAAAATTATTGGACTGGGTCATACGGGTACGAATAAATCTTTCATAATGACCTAAATCGAGATCGGTTTCGGCACCATCATCAGTAACAAAGACTTCTCCATGCTGAAAAGGGCTCATGGTACCCGGGTCAACGTTGATATAGGGGTCCAATTTCAATAAGGTCACTTTTAGCCCACGGGACTCCAACAGAGCCGCCAAAGATCCCGCTGCGATGCCTTTTCCCAGAGAGGAAACCACACCACCCGTCACAAATATAAATTTAGTCATCAAAATTCGCCAAATAAGTCTTATATATCAATTAATTAGAGAAACAACTCTGTATTTGTTCGATCGTAGCCAAATAACCAAAATGGTTAGTTCTTGTTCATAAATGCGTTTAGAGCAGGAAATCAGAGATGTCTTTAGGACGGGAAAATATTATACCAAACAAAACGTTCGGAATCACGGATAAAAATGCGCAATTAACTATCTTGTGATTACTTGCAGCAATTATGAATTTGCATTCAAATTTGTTATCAGGCTTTCATGTGCTTGCAGTTTATTAACCGCCGGCAGACCAAACAATCTCGCAGTCAAACTTAAAATGCCTTCAATGAAAATGCAGCTAGCCGCCAAACTATTGGTATAATATTGTCCTCCAGTAGGCACAATAATCGATACCGTCGCATGGTCATTCAAGGGCGAAAGAAAAGAATCAGTAATAACAAGAACCTTGCAATCGAGCTTTTTCACTGCGGCGGCTATATCAAGGGTTAAGTTGGAATAAGGTGAGGAGCTAAATATAACCACCAAATCATTATTTTTCAATTGGCCGAGAGCAATTGCCAAGCCGTGTTCATATTGGCCAAGCACTTGTACATTATGTCTGATTAAACACAATCCGTACCTTAATATATTGGCCATTGCCGAAGACTGTTTATGACCGAATATGAAAACTCGATTTGAGCGCGCTAACAAATTAATGGTTTTGTCTATCACTTCATCATTGTTCTGGTTAATACAAAACCGCATGTTTTCTGTGGTTGTACTCAATTGATTTTCAAAAACCTTTTTAGCGGTTTCGGTATTATTTTCAATCAAGAGTTTTACTTTTTGGCTGTAATAATCACTCGGAATTTTAGTTCGTTGTTTGAAAACCAACTGAAATTGGTTGAATCCTCTAAAACCAAGTAGCTTGGCTAATCGAGTGATTGAAGCGGGACTTATTTTGTATTGTTTTGCTAGTGCGACAATATTATTAATAGCGACACTGTCAGGATCATTGACCATCCCAATCAGTGCTTTCAAGCTCTTCTTGCCAACATCCAGTTCAATATCTCCCTGTCGCAACATAATTAAGAATTGACGCAGCTTTTCAAAATTTTCAGGTGGAAATTTCATATTGCCTGATCTCTGTAAGATAGACTACTCAATTTGAAAAGAAAAAAGACCACGCGAACGTGGCCTTAACGACAGATCTGGTTCTTATTAATAACTATCAAACCAGTATTTTAACAGTAGTCTATAACTGGTACGAAGCAGTCATATACCAGGAACCGCCTTCATAGTTCGCTGCACTTCGTCTTGGGTACTCGAGCCCAACACTTTGACGATTACTAAAAGGCTCATCAATTTTATTAATATAAGAATCAAAAATGTTAGCAAGGCCAAACTTTAATTTTAATTCCTCACTAAATTGATAGCCTATTTCAGCATCGATATACACAATTGAGTCAACTTTTGCTTTGGTACCGTCATCAAATGAACCACGCTCATCGTAATGCTCACCGTAATAATTCGCACGGAGCACTAGATTCCAATCATCGCCGAACAAAGTATTGGTGGTTAACACAAATCGATGATTCGGAAAGTTATTTTCGATATTGTCGATGCTACCGTCAGAAACTGGTGCAACAAGCACAAGGTCACCATCTTCGTTCAGGGTTTCAACAACGGACTGACCAACCACATCAATCTCATTGTATCCATATGCAAAGGAAATATCGGTAGAAGTCATTTCTGACCATTCGATTTCTGAGGTAAGAACAATGTCAATTCCTGAATGTTCAACATCTAGGGCATTGGTATAAAAGGAGAATGCGCTTCCGTCAGCCGCCACCAAACCACCCGTTCGATAGATCCGATCATCGACCGCAATTTGATAGTAATCGACAGTCAACGTCGTAGACTCACCAACATCTGAAGTTATTCCGAAACTGATACTGGTTGATTCTTCTTCTTTTAGCGCTCGTCCACCGGCAGCGATCGCTCGAGGATCCGTCGTTGCTATAACACCTTCTTCAACTTGCGCGCCAGTCGTATCAAAGGTTGTAATAGTCGCTCGATAATTGGCCTGTCCTGGTGTTGGAGCATGGAAGCCTGTAGATACTGCACCACGTATTGAAGTAGTTTCAGTGAGTGTATACCGACTCGCTATTTTCCAATTAACGGTGCTTCCAAAATCAGAAAAATCTTCATACCGTAAAGCATATTGCATAAACAAGTCACTACTTACATCGTGTTCCACGTCAACATAAACAGCATAGTTGTCTCTGTCAAATTCTCCGGCGTCGGCTGGGGTTATTCCTTTCATACCACTGACACCGCCACCAACTGAACCATCTGCATCGGAATAGGACGCGGGTTCTCCGGCAATCGTCGTATAGGTTTCTTCCCGCCACTCGGCGCCGTATGCTAAGTTAACATCGTCGCCAATCGGCGTAGAGAAATCGGCATTAAGATTGATTTCTTCCTGTTTTAGTCCGCCGGTATCAAAATCCATTTGTGGGATTGGGTTAGCTATCGTACCTAGCCCCGGATTAACTGAATTGTTAAGGAAATAATCAAGTTCATTGGAACCTGTGCTGATACTAAAATCAAAGTAGGTACCGCCTGCAAATTCACCTTGAATACCGGTTATTAAACTCAAATCGGTTTGCTCGCCATCCAGATAGGGGGTAAAACCCGTATTCAATAAATTGCCTGTATACCCTAAACCAACTAAAGTAGGAAAAACAGAGTTTACGCTGAAACCGCCATCAATTATGGCTTGGTGTGGTGGTGCGCGATAGAAAAAACGATAACGTCCGTCCGTTTTTCCATAGCCGATACGACCATACCAGTGTTTTCCATCACCGAAATCTACGCCGGTATTAAGAAAGATTCTTAAACCGCTGGTTTCTGGACGACCCCAGGTTTGAGTAAAAGGCGCATCATCATAGGGTGTATCGGCACCGACTCCCTGAACACCGGCGTCGAGCAATGCCTGAGCATCAGGTCGGATAACACCGCGAGAAAGCGCTTCGTTATCTATATATTCCAAACTAAAGTTTGCGAATCCATTTTGACCTAATTCTAGGCCTTTATTAAAACCAAATTTAACGTTTGATTCGCCTTCATAATGTTGACCATATTGGAGTTCTACGACTCCTCCATCGGATGCATCTTTAGTTACAAAGTTAATTACGCCAGCGATGGCATCTGAACCGTACTGGGAAGCCGCACCATCACGTAGAACTTCAACACGCTTAAGGGCGATGGCGGGAATCATTCCAACATCTGCGCCGTGTGCACCTTGACCGGCAGCAGGAGCAAACAACTGAATTAATGCTGAACGATGACGACGTTTTCCGTCGATTAAAACCAGGGTTTGATCCGGTGCCGTTCCACGTAAAGATGTAGTACGCACAAACGCACTACCATCACCTGTTGCAGGAGTAGCGGTGTATGACGGAACCAACATTTTCAGGTTATCCGTTAGATCTGCAGTTCCACCGATAGAATTAAGATCACTTGCATTTAGAATATCAACGGGTACGGGAGAATCAGCCACTGTACGAGTTTTTTGACTGCGTGAACCGATGATTAAAACAGTTTCTGATTCCTCCGCTTCGGCATCGCTCGAATCTTGAGCGGTTGCCGCTGTAGGAGCAAATATAGCAGCTAATAGCGTCGCTATTATGCTACGTTTAGGCATTTTATTCATTTCTTGTTCTTCCTTTAAATTGGAACTTATTAGAATAGACAGTTGCCCACTTTGATTAATTTCAGCTTTTAGATCAGTATTTTCCAATAGAACGGCTAAACCATTCATAATGTTATACTGGCCCAACAATCGATTAGCCTGCCTATTCTTCATCTCATCGAATGGAAAAAGCAAAGTTATGTTGGACTGTTCGGCAAAAGTGATTAACGATAAGTCGGCCCCTTGTTTTGGGATATCGAAGTTAAAGGTCTCTGCCTTTTCTGTTGCGATGTTTAGATCGGATTCGGCTGCAACCACCCTACCCGATTGGCTGCCACAGAAAACCACAAAAACACAACTTAACAACATTTTTCCGTATCCCAGATGCGCGAATTTCCTCCACACATAACATAGAGACGAACTATCGAGATTTTTCCTCCATAAAGATTTAATTGTCATTACCAACCATTATTTTTCGTTTTATCATATTGTATGACTGTGACGACCCTAACTGGTCTGCAACAAGACCATTTTGGCTCCCCATCATAGAGCCCTAGATGATTAAATTCTATTATTCTACGATAATACCTGCCTATATCAGTGCTATATAAATAAACGAACTAAAAAGAAAGGTTTTATTTTAGCTGATAATTTGAACCAATCAACAGCTTAGAGGCTCTAATTGGCAATAATCGTTAACCCTTTGACTAGCACTAAACAAGCAAATAATTACAACTAGGGTAATTCCGTCATGCGATTGAGCCCTCTTGCGAATGCAATATTACCGATAGCGCTTTATTTTAAAGGTCCTTGAGGACGGTTTATTGCCTTCTGATGATTCGAATTAAAACAACTAACTGGTATGGTGGATTATATGTACTCAGTCGTCTTTAATGTAACCGGGATGAATAAATAATAAAGGGTATCAAGAGACCACGAAGGAAAAAGACGTATTTTGGGCTTACTTGATAAAAATTTTATGGCGAATGACAAAATATTTCATAAAATATATGTTGCCTCAAGAAATGGCTTATCTCGAATAGTGTCCAGATTGGTGCCTCCTCATGAAATCGAGGATATTGTCCAGGAAACCTATGTTCGGATATGCCAAATAGAAAATAAGGACCGAATAACCTCGCCTAAATCTTTTATGTTTAAAACGGCCCGCAATTTGGCGTTAGATTATTTAAAACAATCAAACGTTAAATTAGTCGATCGAGTAGAAAGCCTACAGGAATTAGAGCACCTGCTTAGCGATCAAAATAGAGACGAAATGTATGAAAAAGCTCTAATCGATAATGAATTCTCTCATTTTTGTGATGCTGTCAGACAATTACCAGTACAGTGTCGAAAAGTATTTGTTCTAAAGAAAGTTTATGGCAGCACTCAACGTGAGATCGCCGAAAAATTAGGTATCAGTGAAAGTACAGTGGAAAAACATGTAGCCAATGGCATGAAGCGTTGCACGCAATACATGCGAAAAACGAACAGTTCCTCTAACGAGAACGGGTCAAACTTGCCTGTAAATTTTGCAGGAGTGACTCATGACTAATATTCATTCGATACAAGAACAGCGAAAACTCAATCAAAATTCAAAAAATATTGAAGATGTTCGGTTGGATGTCGCCAGCGACTGGATTGCAAAATTAGAT
>CAZOBX010000088.1:0-20534 GCA_964578045.1 uncultured Kangiella sp.
TCTGGCCTATTTCTCGACTGGCTGAACTAGTCAAAATCCCTGTGTCGAGGTACTACTTGTTCACAAAATCCAAATTTGGACATATCTTTCATTTTCATCGGATAAAGTATCCCGTCGAGGTGGTCACATTCGTGCTGAACCACTATCGCGTGGAAGCCGGTCGCTTCAATTTCTATTCGATCTCCCGTTGCATTAAACCCTCGATAAATAATATGATCGGGGCGCTCCACTAAACCTCTCATTCCTGGAATGCTTAAACAACCTTCCCAATAGCACCTAAAAGAATGACCAAGCACTTCTATTTCTGGATTAATCAGGATTGTTGATGGAACATCTTCAGCTTCGGGATAACGAGGGTTATTTTTAACCCCAAATACCACCACTCGCTGCATTATGCCAATTTGTGGGGCTGCCAGCCCTGTGCCTTGATTTGCCGCCATGGTATCAAACAAATCGTCAATTAAAGTTGATAGTTCTGGAGCAGAAAAATCGCTAACAACCTGACTTATTTCAAGTAGTCTGGAATCCCCCATTTTTAGAATAGATTTAATCGCCATTTCTTAATTGACCCCCGGTTTTAATCGAAACAGATGGTTTATCTCTTACATTATAAACAGAAATGGCTTAATTACACGCCGCTGACGAAACGATACCCTAAGTTGTAAAGTTATTTATACAAATTTAGAAAATCATGGTGAAAGGATTGGTTAAGATGTTAGTAAAATTAAAACTTTGGATAGAACAGATACCTTGGTATGTGTGCGCGTTTATTATCCTGTATTTTGTTTATCAGATTTATATTAACGCCGAGAATATTGCGCTGGTACTAATGAATGTTATTGGCGCCGCGTGTTTTGCCTATATAACCAGCCACAATCTCATTGTTCAACAGCTATCAGGCCGTGACAAATAGTGTTTTCCTACAAAGGCTTGAGAGATATCTCACAGAACAAACATCTCATATCCACTTTCGCTTGATATCTCAATACGAGAAAATACCCTATTGATTGTCTACAGCGTTTTAAAAAGGAAATCTCATGTCAAATACAACCCACCAATGGTCTATATTTCAAAAAGGTCGATTAAAAGTAAAAGCATGTTCGTGTTGCGGAGAAATGTGCTTACCAAGCAACTCGACCGCTGAATGCGAAAAAGGCAATATCCAGCTCAGCCCAATTGTTAAAGCCGGTTATGTCCTTAATAGCGTGGTACTAAGGTCGGAGCCATCTCGACAAGTGGCATAATGCTGACATTTATTGATAATAGGGTTTATTAGCCGTAAGTTAGCAATCGTTAGCTTTTGTATTAGGATTTATACAAGGAATTGAAAATGCAAACTCAAGGAAGAGCCAACGGCTATCTCCCAGCCTCAGCTTTCACACGAAAAGATAGGTTGGTGATTGATGATAACGGCTATCACTATAAAACCAGAGAGAACAAACTGGTAGGTCCTTTCTCAACGGAATTAGCAGCAATTTTCGATTTAGAGCGTTTTGTAAACTCGAAAATTGCTGAAATACCCATAGGACCAACTAATACAGCTAAACTGACTTAGCGACTCTTTAACTGCAACTCGGGATAAGAGCAACCATCCCGAGTGGAGGTTAATTATTATTCATTGAGTCTTGCGAGGAATTTTTTGAACATTATCTAACGTGACCGGAATACTGTTATTTGATTAATGAAAATAATTTATTAGATTGTCAAACGACTATTAATCAAACCATATAATTAATTCCTTGCAAAAAAATAATATTAAACATCTTTTTTTTCTCTCTGGCATCAACGGAGTAATAAGCTCTAAATACCTTTTATCCAGACTCGGCGATTGGCATTGATCTTCAGAAGAAGGCTCACCTGGCTAGCTTTTTTAGATTCATATTTTTTAAGCAATGCACTGATTTTCTGCTGTCCTGTAACTGGGCCACAACAAAAGCGGTCTGGGTTCTTTACCAAGATTCAAATTGATCGAGGCGGATGCTCCAATCGTTGAATACCATAAACAGTAAGATTGGGGATTGGCGCATTGTTTATTGTGAGATCTGTGTTTAATCGCCAAAATCGGCGGCCCGTTGTCTCATTACCAGCCCCTTGAACCGAGCCTGTTGGAGTTCGAGAATTAATATCCATATTTCCACCGTTAGACACTATTTCCTGATCAATTGTATTTCCGCCAATAGTTACCGCAAAAATATTATAGGTTGCCAATATCGCAGGGTCGGTATTATCAATAATAAACTGATAATGCGCCGGTATTCTATTTCCAATATTATTGTAAATTTCAATAGCTACGACCAAGTCGGCGTGGGTTCTATTGCCGGCCGCTAGATTGTCGTATGTGCGATTAGGAGTTCCGCCAGCTCGGTTACGGTGAATAAGACCACCGACATGGACAGGTTCCACCGTAGCGTCCATCATACGAGAAGGCTGCGTCACAGTAGATGTATTGTTGCGAACATTTTGTCTCGCGGTAACCGCGTAATTAGAGTGTGCTGAACTGTAATTAAAGGTATTTCCTGCGCCTGCTTGCATCATGATGAAACTAATAAAAGCAGCACTCCAAGGCGCATTGGCAGCGTCATTAAAAGAATTTTCAGCGCGATTGGCAGCAGCGTTGGCACCGAGACCCGCCGCTCGCCAGTAGTTTTCTAACGATGCAACATTGACATCATGTTCCACTGCATTTGACTCACTGCGCTGGCGCCTTTGCGGATCGTTAGTATCAGTCCACGCTTGGTATTCCCCTTCAGCACTAGCAACAACTCTTCGATCCAAATCCTGCCAGTAGCCCATATCATGCAGCATTTGCATTAACGCAGGCGATCCTGTCAAGTCCCAGGGAATTGCGGCATGATTACCTGAATGCTCAGCAATGATCCTGGCCATAGCGTCATAACCACCGTGTTGACGTTGAACATTGTCTGCTATCCTATTGTCATCCACGATTGTGGCAAGATATCCGTCAATATAGGCACGCACCAATTCCACCATATGCGCGCGGTCGTCAACCGAACCGGCTCCGAGGAAACGATTAACAAATTGGTCAAGATTTTGATCAAACTCACCTGCGTCAATATCAAAAAACGGGTCTCTTAGGTCTGAATGACCTTGATCTTCAAATCCTCTCGCGTAGCGTGTTAAGCGAGATAGTTCGCGCTCAAATTCGGAAGCAAAGGGATTACGGATATCTGATGAAGTATCCTCATCAAAACCTGATTGCCTAAACTCCGGCGGATTGACGATTTGTTGCACCTGTTGGAGTACTTCAAGCATTCGCATTTCTAAAAGATGCATTTGAGATGAAAATCGACTTTCATTTTCAGCAGATGAAACTACGACGTCCACCAAATTATCTAACTCATAATGTTGAGTTCGATTATTCAGGACGTTTCGGATGAGTCGACTCGGCAGCGAGAGGGATAGCGTTTGTGCTTCGGTTACAACCAGGCTAAACAAGCGAAATTCTATTTCGGTGATATTCATCACTGGTATGCTTTGTAGCAAGCCGCCATGGACAATTTCACTATCAGTGGGTATTGGCCCTTCAAAGTCTTCTTGCTCCATCCCCATCCAACGGCGATAGTTATTTGCTAACTCACTATGAATATTGTCCGAGCTATCGCGCGGAGACATCTGAACGATCCCGTCGCCGGATTTAGCTCTCGAGATATTATTAGATGACACCTTTCCCTCCTTCTTTTGAAAAAAAGAGGGTTGCTGCTTTCTCTGAAAAATTATGGGCGTCTTCGCTCGCTTACCAGTTTTCATGTTTTCCTTCTACTAATAGATATTAATTATCGAAATATTTTCACAATAGGGTAAACAAAAAGTTAACTTACGGAGGCGGTGCAGGTTGAGTTCTCGATACTCTAAAAGCTTCGAGAAAATTGACATAACGAGATTCGAACGCGCCGCTAATATGGGGTGTTGCGGATACCAGTTTGGCTAATAAGAAGAGAACCTGCGGCATAGGCGTCGCATTCAATGTAAAGAAATCATCACCAACATTAACATCGACGCCAGGACCGCTCTGCCAAGATGTGGTAGTACCTGTCCCAACACGCTGTAAGTTGAGTGGCGAACCCCGATAGATATTACGCATGATTCTATATCGATCGTGAATCGCTGCTATCTTCATTAAATCACCGCGGTTTGCAGAAATAACCGATGGAGGCGCTTCGAGCTCGGGGAAGTGTGTCTCAAGCAAAGTCATCATATTTCGATAAAACCCAGCGTTCCAACTGGTTGAATTATCGTGATGTTCGACCAACTTCTTATAAAGGAGGCCAAGCTGTATGTAGGTCCCAATCAAATATTTCTCCAACCATGCAATTGACTTTTCAATGCGGTCATCTTCGTTAATCAGAGCGTCAAATCCTGTCGTAGTATCTGCGGTGCTCGGACCAAAAGATACACTTTGCCCGGCTAGCTGTTTAAGGAAAAGTAAATAACTATCGCTGTTTTGCAAAGCGAGCGCGGTGGTGAGATGAGCAAATAAACGCGTATGATCATAAGCGTGATCCTTCGAACAAATCTGACCGGCGCCATGGGCACCTTCATGTATTAAAAGATCGGCCCTCTCAGTTAAAGAGTCTGTCCAAAAGTCCGGACACATGGTCATCACGCCATTAGGACATCCTCGGTTGGTGCCACCTACATTGTTGCAAACATTTAAACAGTTATGACGTGCGGGTAACGTCATATCGTGTACATGCTTTTTTAAACCACTAGTTGAATTCTGTAATTTATCGTGAACCGTATTTGCGGTCGCATCATTGTTAGCACGGAAAAATGTTTGCAGTGATCCGTTAGTAGCCGCGGTGCGGGGCGACGCCGATAGTCGATTTATACCAATATCTATCACTCTTTTCGCCTCGGTAATCCCATCATCAAGTGGCGTAGGATAATTCGTCTGAGTCGAACACGGGACTGCCGAAGGCGTTGGAGGAACACTAGAAGATGCTCCCGTAGGAATAATCTCGACGGCTCGAAACTTTCGATAGTCGATATTTCCCAACCCGGAAGTGATATCCGTAGTGGTAGTGCGAGTTCCAGTATGGCCGGCAGCACCTAAAGCGGTGTCAACAGTGTTTGCTCGATTTGTAGCAACTGGCGTAGAATTAGCACCGCCATCTTCGCTGGCTATTCCTTTTAACGTAGCATTTGTAGCCGTTGACCCCGTGGCAAATGTATTAATCTTGGTTTGTTCAGAAGCTTCAATCGCATGACTACCTCGATCGAAGAAAATCATCGTTGGAAAACGCGCGGTATTGGGAGGCAAATCGCGGATCTGGTAATCTACAGCGGCCCTTCGAATCGACGAGCCAGAATTTTGCTGAATAGTATGTGTCAGTTCATGCGCGATCAAGTTTTTACCTGATGTTGATTCCGGCTTGTACTGCCCCTCGCCAAATACGATATTATTTCCTGATGTGTAAGCTTTTGCATTTATCGATTTTGCTGAGTCTGCAGCATCATCGTTAGTATGCACACGCACTTGGCTAAAATTGTGCCTAAATCGCGGCTCCATAAAGCTTCGTACAGAAGAATCTAACGCTCGCCCGGGTGAGCGCAAAACACGGGTTACTCCAGGTGGTGCGATATTGCCAGCTCCGTTGATATTTTTCTTAGGTTGAACCTCGACGTTTTCCTCATCCTCTTCTCGTTGCAATTTGTCTTTTACTTCGCACTCCTTACATTTTCGTTGCACTGACTTTCTCTGCACTCTTCCCATTTCGACTCTTTGTGTAACCTCCGAATCAGTCGTTCGCATTACTTGATCAGCGACACTATCTGCTTCTTTTTCATACTCATCATTCGGTTCGCCAATAGTAAGTTTTGCCTGAACAGGGGCGGAATTCGACGCGTTAAAAAACGCTTGTGTCGTCATCAATGAATTTGTAAAGAAAGAGCCATCCACTCGATTATTTAAAGAGTATGAGTTATTCCCATGATTGCGAGATTTTCTGTCTTTGGTTTTCATCCTACGTCCTTTACCTGTTTTTCATATCCATCTTGACATTCAATTTTTACTCTCTATGTACCTGTAATACTCCCTTTACTTCTTTTTTCGCAAACCGAATTTTAGACCTTTAATCTTTGCAGCGTTTGTCTTGAGTTGGTAAATGTTCTGTTCGTATGCGAGACCGAGCGGAGCGACTTCTAAGCTTTGGTAAGTCACTTTGGTCCCTTTATCTTGCGAAAGGTAAGTCGCTCCAGGGATTGTGATATTTTCAGTACCTTTGGCTCCGCCACCAACGGCAATCGTTGCCTGCGGTACTCCTGTATTAACATAGTCACCTTGAATATGAACATCATCAATAGAATCTTTGCCTTTATCCAAAGTAAACGAGCCAGCTTTATACTCGGTGACTAATGTATTTATAACTTCCTGCGGCCTCAGTGAAACATCAGCGGTAATATTTACGCCCTCTATGTTTTGTAAAACTGTATTTTTAAGCCTTTGGGATTCGCGGACCAAATTCGATTTTATAAACAGTACTAGCTCATTAACGGCGGCGCCAACTCCAGCATCCCCCACTTCTGATGATGATTTGTAAAACCCTTTAGCAAGTTCTTCGAGGCGCTGTTGATCGACTAAACCACTGGCCGATACCAAGGTCGGCGTGACGTATTGCAAGTATTCAACGATACCGTAAAGACTGTAGAAGTCCTTCTTAGTTAGATGTTTGTATTCCATTTCACAGAGGCCAATTCCAATTGAATCGTAGGTAGTCGCATCAAGCGCCCAGTAGCCCTCAATGTTTAAATTAATGCCAAATAGGGATTTATCGGTTTCGAGTTTTCCAGGCCGCATATCAATATCGCGCAATAACTTTGAAACCACATCAAAAGCGTGGCCACTGGCAATTTTATCCACATCGTCTTTGGCGGCCGGTGCGGTAAAGGAACGAAGCCACCAGCGCTTTAATCCCTGTCCTATAGCTTTCATTTGTTCGCTTCGCCAGAAAGGCATATCTATCGTGGTATCAACTAGAGAGCGAATGACTGACTTGATGTTGTCAGTGACTTCTTCAGATATTTCCACATAGAGCTCACCACTGTATGTTTCAATATTTACAGGAATTTCATTGCCAAAAATTTTAATTGAGCCGCTAACTTTACCCGATACAGCATCGAGGTATTTCCGAGTCATAGATTTTTCTGCTTCGGATTTCGCACCGGCAACCATTTTGGCTTTGTGAGCATCGTAGGCTTTATCTGCTGCGACATATTCTTCGGCTGCATCGTCATAGGCTGGGTTAGGGATCCCTTCAGGTCGATGGGTAAGTAGAACAGGGGTGTTTAACATATTGGAGTAGGCCTTATCTCGCTCTTTTTCCAGTTCAATTAATTTTCGTTGATTCGGAGTGAGCGATGCCGCCACCGTCGCACTGGCAGCTCCTATCAATTTAGACTTATGATCGTGGTACAATTTTTTCGCAGCCAGATATTTGTTTAGAACTTCAGTATGCTTGGGATTCGACCGGGTGCCGCGCCCATAACCAATCGAAGCCGGTATTTTTTTCAACTCAGCGAAAATTTTGTCTCGTTCCCTTCTCAATTGTGCCAGCTTTTTTCTATCAGCTTCTGTTTCTACTGTATCAGTGGCCTTTTTCTCCTCTGCACTTTTCGCTGAATCTTGTATTTCAAGATGAACATTTTGAAACACCACAGGTACGCTTTCCTCAATGAACCCAACAAAAGCGTTATAAGGTTCAGCAAAAGTGAGGGTGTCAAAATCACCATCGCCTAATTCAATATTTCCGTCGACAACTATGTCGGTAACAACTTTGGTGTAATCACCCAGAGTGAGCAGGTTGGGACGCTCCAAAGTAATCTTTTTTATTGTGGGTTTCACGATCGTAATACGCTTCCTTCCTTTGCTGTCGATAAGGATTTTTAGCTCTTGAATTACCACCGCCTCTGGATCAGGTAAACTGATGAAATTCTTTGACTTGCCCTTTTTTCCAGTCGAAATAAGGTCAAGGTCAATTATTCCGCCACGAATATCTTTAATAATAATTTCTTTGGATTTATCGGCGTTAAGTTTCACCAAGGCTGATTGAGCACCCAAGGCTTCAGGGCCAAGTTTCAGTGTGCTGATACTAGTTTCTTTACCGAGTGTTTCAGTGCTTGTTATGGTCAGTTCGCCTGCCGATAAACCGACTGCATCAATAACGGTATTTTTATCAGCGCCCACAAAAACAGTAACAGTTTCGGCAGCAAGTGCCTTGTTGTTGACACTACTCAATGTGGTAGAGGACAGCGCACCGGTTGCTGCATCCGTTTTACTAATCGTCATTTTAGGGAATCCGCCGGAGATCTTACCTAACTCGACAGTTATATTTCCGTCCTTATCATATTTAAAACCAAGAGAGGCAATATCAATGTCGAGAGCAGATCGCCCTGTTGCGGAGTCTTTTTCGGCCAAGAAGCTGCCATCGCTTAGCTCTGCAGATATGCTGTCGAAATGCGCAGAAATAATGTCGTCGTCTTCTACAGCGGCGTTCAACCAACCACCTTCCTTGCCGAATACATCAAAAGCCTTCCAGCTAGAAAACCTGAAGCCGCCGGCTTTAACATTGGGTATATGAAGAGGTTTTAGCGGGTCAAATACAACGTCAATACCCTTCTCTTTATTGTGATACTCAAGTCCAAACACTTTCAATAAGCCAACTTGTAGAGAATCAAGATAGACATCGTACTGAGCTTCGCCTTGCTGACTGAGCGTCTCATAGACTCTCAATTTAACATCCACATCATTCAATACTGATCGGGTTGCCCTACTTTTCGCCTTAGGTATGTCGATAATGTGGGAATCTTTTTCAAGGTGCAGCGCAGGCACTGTTACACGCTTGAGCGGCAGACGGATTTTGTGGTAGCCAGGCTTACCATCTTTAGGTACTTCATAGTCAATGCTGATAGGGATATTCTTTTTTCCTTTGATGCCGATTGTGCCCTTTGTTTTGCCAGCTTTGTATTTTCCTTCGATATCAGCGCCATGCAATCGCGTGCGACCAAAAAACTTGAAGAATTCTTTTAGGGAGTATGGTCTATCGTTGCGGTTAAGTGCATCCAGTTTTAGAGATTCAAATTTTCCTTTACGTAAAGATAGAGATTTGAGCACGCTGCCACGAGCTGTTTTTTGCTTATAGTGAATGCCACCGAGATCGCTTTCACCCAAATGCAAGGACGCATTTTGGTCAATTGTACTTAATTGAGTCGCTTCCTCATCCAGGGTGACTCGCAATCCTTTTATATCGATGTTATTAATAGTTACCTTATCTTTTCTCGGCAAAGTAACAACTTGAATCGTTTTTGCCTTCGCAGCTTTATCTGTTTCTTCGGATTCTTTTTGTTCAACTTCTTTCAAGGTCATTGTGATCCCTTGAACAGTGAGTTTATCCAGATGAAGTTTTCTAATTTCAATTATTGTGGGCTCTGCTTGAACTCCTTCACTTTTCTCTTTACCGAAGACGACCTTTACTTCAGCCAGAAGGTTGGTTAATCTGGCTGCTTCAGTGTCTTTAAGACTAACAATATCCATTGTTGGTGATCGAATATCGAACGAAGGTATCCAGGCCGAAGCAATATTGACTTTGGTCGTTATACTGTTTTCCTTTTTGTTATAACGCAAATCCAACGCAGGTATTTTATTGGTATCCGCCTCTTTATCCGCTGTAGTGTCTACGCCAAACTCGACTGCATTACTAGAATCCTTTTCTTCATCTTTGTTTGCGAACTTGCCTTGCGCTTTTACATCGTTAATTTTAAGATTGATATTGCCTATATCCGGATCATAGTTCCAAATTTTTAGACCCCAGACCTGAACGGGCATTGTTGCAGGGAAGTCAAACAATGGATCGCTACTACCAACTTTAACGGTTAAACCATTAAACGTTGCCTTACTGACATAGAGCCTTTTAAGCACATAACGTAAAGGCGTGTCGGGATCTTTATCGAGCGGGTTTTTAGCAAAATCAATTGCCACTGAGATGTAGACATTTTCAAGCAGCGGCTTGCCTGCCTCTATCAGCAGCGAGTCAGATTTAAGTGCCAGTGCTGACGCTTCCAATAATGGCAAGTGCAATCCACGAATTTTAACTCCAGCCTCTTCACCTATACTTGCAACTCCTGAGCCACTCGCTGTAAAAGAGGAGTTGACATCGCTTATTTTGATATTCTCTATCCCCTTGAACTGCGGGTCGACAAAGCCAATAGATTTTACTGCATCGTTGATTAAATCACGAAGGTATTCGCCACCGTGAAGAGTTATCCCACGCAACGCCATTCTAACATCCACGCTTTTATATTTAGCTTCAAAGGCCTCGATACGCTTTCGAGCTTCAAATCTTTTTACCGCTTTAGACGAACCTTCTACTATCTTCTTATCTTCAAAGTACTGATTATCAATATATTCTAAATCAACGTTTAAGCGTAATCTCTCTGCTTCCAATATTTTAAATGGCATAACATCATAACGTGGATTTTCTTTTTTTGCTTGCTCAAATTGTTCATCCAGTTGTGTCGTCAACCTACGTATTTCAGGCATGATTACACGCAGCTTAGCCATCTCCGCATCACGATCTTCACGATTAACGCCTTCTGTCGAAGCAGCCTTTAAAGCCGATTCTTTATCAATTTCCAGTTTTTTTATTTTAACAGCTAGATCGCTGTCTGCAATTTCAGCCTTTGTTTCACGAATCTTTTCATCGATAGTGCGAATACGGCCCCTTAAATTAAACAAAGCGTCTATGGTCCAGAACTGATTTTCTTGAATTCGAATTTCCTGGCGCACCAGTTTGCCATCTTTCTTTTCTTTCTCAATGCTGATGTCGTCAAGAAATCCGGCCGCGGTATCGTAGATGTTCCGGACCTTCATGCTAGTAAAAGTAACACTGGCATCGAGTGATGAAAATTCGTTCTTGAGAACCTCACCCAAGGCATCTTTATACTTGTGCGCCTTGTTGCCTTTAAACTCTTCGATCATGCTCATGACAGCGTAAGGGAGTAATTTAAGGACGTTAGGCATTAAATTAACAAGCGCGTTCAGGGTAAAATCGACATTCTTAAACAGCCCCAAAAATAGCCCCTCTGATGCAGCCAAATCGATTTGAGCAAGTCTAACTCTAAAACCTTTAACACCAATCTGGCCAATAGAGAGCGTGCTGTCAGGGGCTACCATTTCGAACTGATTGAGAAAAAGATTACCTATATCGATCCGCAGGTCAATACTGTTGTCGGGCTCGGAAGTCTCCTTTGACCATGACAAGTGCACAGCAAGTCCCTGGATGACGCCACGGCCGCTACGAAATAACGTGCCAGCGCTGAAAAAATTGAGGCCTTCAATAGCAAGGCTTGAAGCAAAAATGTTAGCTTGACGAATATCATTGCGAATACTGGCGAAAATCTTTCCTCGTCGATCATGCCCCTTAGTTTCTTTGAGATTAGGTAGTAGTGTTGAAGAACCAGGCGAAGCTTTAACTGCTTCATCTAACCAAGTGTTATTATAATAGTCATCATTCTTATAAACTGTATTACCAAAACGCAGGCCACCCAACGAACCCTTATGATCTGAAGTAGCCTGCAGATTTCTAAGATCGAATGTGCCACGCTGTTCACCAACGACTTTTCCAGAATCGCCGCCAAATAGCGTCTTCTTGGTGATGTACCACCAGCGTGCATCATTATATTGGGCAAATTTATTCTGATCGTCACGGTAATTAAATTCTTCACTGGCGACAAAACCATAATTCTCGACCACGGCGAGTATCGGCCCTAACAGTTCTTGCTCGGCATTTTTTGCACGAATTATTTCGCTTACTTTTTGTTCCAGTCCAGCGCGAACAGCAATTGAAATAAGAATGGCTAATCGTCGGTGATCTTGAAAGTTCTTGTTAGAACTTAATTGCTCAATTAGCCGTGTAGCATCGTCTACACGAGTGCCACTCGGATCGTTTATACTACTACCCGCTTCGCTTTCAATACCTTTATCAAAACCAAACTTTCGGCGCTCTAAATCTTCGTAGAACAAGCTACTACTCATCAAAGCAATGTGATCTACGGTCAATCTGTCGGCAAACGGCGCCCCCCCCCAATTCCAAGGAAAGAATGCAAAATCCCAGTTATGAGGTAGCGCTTTATATTGTTTTTTATATTTTTTTCTATAGTATTTTTCGGCGTCTTTGTCCGCTTCTAATGTGCCGGCAAACGAGGCTGTTTCCAGGAACGCCCGGCGTTTTTCCTCGGGTAGTTTTTTCAGAATGCTATAGATCTCCTGCGCTTTTTCTCTGTCTACTTCGTTAGTATCAGTCAGAATCCCCATGATTTTCTTAGAAATACCGGTAAAAGGATCAAACTTTTTCTTAACCGCTTTGAACAGTTTGTACGATTTATATTTTGCATAAAATTTGATCTTGCGATCGACGCTTGGTGCTAAAAGGTGAATCGTATGGAACTCAGGATTATTGGCAAAACTCAAGTACTTTTTCTTAGCTTTGATTGATTTAACAAGTCGAGTTATGGTGAAACCAATATCAGCGCCTGTATAAGGTGAAATCGAACCCAACAGATAGTCAAACAACCCCATATTATTGGAATAAAGTGCCTGTTTCTCCTTTTCAATTTGATACCAACTGTCTATTATTTTAAAACTCCATTTTGGTGAGCGTAACTTCAACTCCTCTGCCGAGTACACATCAGCTATCGCGTCGCCCGGTAGATTTCTTAGAAACAGAAAACGGATCTCCTGATTAGCGCTAAGCCAGTTCTTTTTCTCGTCATCATCCCTTTCGACAAAATCATTTAATTGACGGTAAGCACTCGCGTATTTCCCTTCTTCTAATTTCTCTTTAAGGTCTTTAACAAGAGTGGATGGACTATGAGATTCCTTGCGCTGAACAATCCCGGCTTGCTGTCCGACATGTACTAGTTCATGGGCGAGAAGGCGTTGCCCCTCACGCGTTCCAGGTTGATATTCGCCTGCACCGAATACAATGTGATTACCACTGGTATAAGCCTTGGCATCGATAGAATGAGCTGACTCAGCAGCTTCCGAACCAGTGTGTATGCGCACCTGTGAAAAATCCTGACCGAAGCGATTTTCCATCAAAGTTTTGGTGTGTGGCTCGAAAACGTTACCCTTTCCAGAGTTAACTTCTTTATGAACTGAATCAGGGGCTGAGCTCTGCCCATCTCCATCATTACTTTTCTCTTTTCGTTGAATAGTCGATTCGGTTTTGTGAGCACTGGGGTTAAAAAGTTGAAGCAATCTCGATACATCGACAGTTAAAAAGACACCGTGCCCCTTAGGTAGGTTCGCATCTAATTGACTTGGTAGTGTGCGCATCATCCATATTGGCGATTCGCCGCTACCGGGATCGCTTATCAGCATCGGTGTGGGAGGCAAAGTCTGATTGTAAAATGCAGAAAAATTAACTATGCCACCACCAAACTTTAATTTAACCTTACCGCCAGTGATGGGGTTAAAACCCTGTTCCTGGCTATACGAACTATCGACACCCACTCCGAGACTGACTTTGGGAATGTTCCAGGATTTTAGTGCCAGTTTAGACAACTCGTCAAGGCTGAATTCGGTTTGAAACGTATAGGGGGAATTTTCTGCGGTAGGCAATTTATATTTGAATGATGATACTGGAAAATATTCGGAATAAGGCAATAAACTTAAAGGTATTAAAAGGTTTTTATCTTGCAGAAAATCGATGCTATCAGAACGAAATCTGGGGTCAAGTGCGAAAGCAGTTCCTAATAGGCCAAGGTTACCTAAGCCGAAGCCTACGATACCCGCTTTAAATTCTGAGGATTGGCTTCCCCACACTCTATAACTTAATGCCTTGGTTTGTTGCTCCTTCCATGTTTCAACTCCAGGTTGCTCTTTTAACTGATCGTAGGTAACCGAAGCGCCTTCACTTATTACCGCACTGGATTCATCTTTTTCTTCGCGTTGTACCCGATTTACGGCAGCCGAAGAGAAAAACGTAGACTTCTGCGCGGTTTGTTTAGTCTCAGAAGAAGACATAACCCGGTCTGCTATTTGATCGGCTTCGCGTTCAAAATGGTCGTTGACTGAACCAATATTGAGTTTTGTTTGTAAAAATGAATCCGTTGCTCCTGCAATTTTGAAGAAAGAATTAGACGTTCGGCGAGACTGCGACGATATATTATTGGACTTTTTTGCAAGCTTATCCATTTTCGCTATCTACACTGCTATGTTGAATAAAAAAGCTATGGAGTCTTTGAACACAGATAATAGAAGCAGGTGTTTTATTACTCCTGATTTTCAGAAGCAAATGACATCCTTCATAAATATGAGCGATGATTAACAGCTTCGCATTCTCGGGAGTTTTCATCTTGTTTCCTTAGCAAGACATGTATAAAAATTTACGATGTCGTAAAGCTCTCACTAATCTAAACGATTTTCTTTCGCGTACTCGCGTCGAATCCCTTCTACAAAATCGGTCTTTCGTAAAATAGTTTCGTTTCGCACGATCGCCTGCATGCAGCAGTGACGAATAACATTCATAATCATTCCACCACTGATTTCATATCGTGTTGCAATTTCTTCAAAATCCAAACCATCTTCAAGGCTGACATTTTTAGGTAATCCTTTTTTCCAAATTAAATACCGTTCTTTCTTTCGTGGTAATGGGAAATGAATGATCTGTTCAAAGCGCCTGGAAAATGCCGCATCTACATTGCTTGAAAGGTTGGAGGCTAGTACTACGAGGCCATTGTAAGACTCAACTCTTTGCAGCAAAAACGAGACTTCTTGATTTGCAAATCGGTCATGAGCATCCTTAGTTTGAGTACGCTTTCCGAACAAGGCATCGGCTTCGTCGAAAAACAAAATCCACTTTTTGTTTTCTGCCTTATCAAATAAGTTGGCTAAATTTTTCTCCGTCTCACCGATATATTTTGACACCACCATCGACAAATCAACTCGATACACCGGCTGTTCTGTCGCGATGCCAATTAAACTCGCGGTAAATGTTTTGCCCGTTCCTGGAGGACCATAAAATAATGCTCGTAATCCGGGGCGAAGTTTTTTATGCATTCCCCACTCGTTCATGAGTATGTCGCCATGCTTGGCCCAATTCTCTAGCTCCTTAACTTGCATTAATGTACGGGTTGGCAATACTAAATCGTCCCATGTCAGCTCGGTGTGCAAACGTTGTGCTGGAAATTTCAAACTCAATGATGGTGGATGCACTTTACCACTAATAAGTTTTTCTGCGTACTCAGAATCAATACATAATTGGCCACTCATTGGGGGCTCGTTATTGATAGCAGGATCTAAATAGATTACGCCGAGTTTTACCAGTGCATTTTCTCCGCGAAGTTGGTTTTGCCAGTATGTTCTTTTTTTTAAATCGTTACCTGCAAGTAAAAACAATGCTGTATCACCAGTAGGTAGAAAACCCCGATGCTGTTTGCCACGAATCCCACCCATTTGAGGAAAATCTCCATTATTTGGGATTGAATCCTGGATAATGTTATCGATTAAGTCTGGCACTATATGAGGCGTAAGGGCCAATAATAGTAAGTACTGGGAATCAATATCTAACAAGTGGTCTTTAACGAACTTCCCGTAATCTGAAGTCGTATCAACGCTTGGCAAGTCTACACATTTGTTTGCATTTGCTTCGCATCGAAAGACTTCTGCTAATCGTTCAATAAATTTAAACTGTAAATAATTAAACGACACAGCTAAAAAGCTCTCTTGCGCTTTCTCTATTACTCTATTTACAATGTTCATTGCATCCATAAATAACACCAAATATTCACTAGGATTTATCTCGTTTGGTTCGTTTCTACAGCTAAGATTTCAATATTTCAAATTATACAAATAACCTCACAATATTTTAAAAACCGTCGCTAATTGAGGAGCGCCCCACTGTCTCCTCCCGTCAACTCAGCGGCAAGCTTAACCTTTCCGATTTCTAATATAATAGAATGGAAAGTGTTTTTGAAAAACCGGTAGTGTGATTAAATCACACTACGCATTTTTCAAGCCACCAGCCCAAAGTTTTGTTAATTCGTGAACGCAATAAATAACACCAAACTTCGATAGAAAGGTATCAATTATTATACGCCGCTACTGTTGTTTATTAATGTTTTAGTTAATAGCTTCACGTGCTCGTACTTTTCTTAATTAACCAAAATAGCAAGATGAGAACAACTAACGCCAACAGTATCCAAATAAACAAGTTAAGATCGCTCATTGTGCCATTGCCGTTATCACTTCTTTTTCCAAACTTGCCCAAGGCACCTTCATAAATGGAATCTCCTAATAGCTTGATTGTGACTTGCTGGTTTGGGTCTCCCGTAATAACATAAACATAACTGCCGTCTTGATTATCTGTAATATTTGTGATTTTGAGATCGGTGCCTTGAAACGAAAATGCATTTTGTTGGCCAGGGCCAATTAATTTCCCTACATTAGAGATAGGTTTAAAAGCAATCGTGGTCGTATTGCCCTGAACGGTCGTATTAATATCTGACCCGGCTTCATCAAGATCGCCAAAGCGAACATAGATACTCTGCACTGCCAATCGTTGTATCGCACCACTATCTGCAGTGTCATCGCTAACGATGTAAAGTATCTGATAAACACCAGAAATATTGCCAGGATTATAGGTTGCCTGATAAGCACCATTTCCCTGAGACGACAGTGTCACCAACTGTTCAGTAGGCAGTAGTTTGGCCAAAAATTCGGGATCATTTTCAATTAAATTCAAATATTTTTGATAACCGGCCGTGCCGGCATCTAAGGCACCACTGGGATCGATATTGTTGCCACTATTAGCCAACAAGTCGTTCATATCAACTCCAGGTGCATCTATTATCGCTTTCACGGTCGCCGTATCCAGTGGTTTTCCGCGCCAATTGAGTAACATGTTTAATTTCAAATCCTCCATCACCTTGGGTGTTTTGGGCGTAAAGCGATAGTCAATATCCAACAGGTGATCATCGGCGAGTGTTGCCACTTTAATTATGATGTCTCTTGTGTCGTTCGTTTTTGCGATAGATAAACTGTAACTGCCGTCAGAATTGATTCTTGGGCCTCCTCCATTGACACCTTCAAAATCAGTTAGAAGGTAAAAGCTGTTAACATAGTTGCCAACGAACTTTGGCTTAAAATAAGCAGTGATATTGACACCATCCTTTTCAATCTTCATCCCCGCTAAGATTTTGACCAGATCAGGAATCTCGAATTTTCGGTTTAGCGACACTCGGAACATTAATCCGCCCAAACGTTTATTCAGTTTAAATTCCGGTAAAGTGATAGAAGTTTCACCGCTAAGCTCGGTTCGGTTAAATGCCACAAGTTGTGGGCTATTAGCATCCAATAGCGGCGCGATAACCGCGTCAAAGGTAGTTTCAAGATTTCCTAACATACCGTCAAAATCATCGCCATTGGTGGTTACAATGTATTGTCCCCCATGTTCCGTGGCCAGATTCTGTAAGGTAGTTAGATAACTACCACTCGGCTGACCGATACCGACAGTCACAATTTTTATGTCGCTATCTATCGCGACGCAACCCGGCCCTGGCATTGTGCATTCAATAAGACTAGCCAGATCTGTCGCAGTATCATTGAGAAAATTTCCATTCTCATCGACAAAAATAGAACGGTTTTGTTCGCCGTCAGTAAATAAAAGAATGACTCGATTCGCCGTCACGCTGGTTAGGCGAGCAATCGCATTTTCAACACCCTGGCCCATAGCAGTCCATCCACCAGGTGTCTGTGCGCCCAATAGCGTTGAGAGATCCGCCGGGAGCGATGAATCAATCGAACTTAATACATCCGGAAACAGTGGAGTATTCAAAACATAAGTTGTATCAAACAGACTGACCCCGATTTCACTTGCCTGTAAGATCGTTGTATCATCACTGGCCGTAATTACGCCCTCTTGAAATATCAAAGTGGACATGTCGTTGATACTGGTTTCAAGAGCATCCCACCTGTTGGTAGCTGGCGGCGTAACATTCGTTGACGAATTCATGCTGCCTGATCGGTCTAACACCAATTCCATTTGAAAGCCTGGGGTAAATATTAAATTGAAAAAACCCAAGCAAGCTGTACTGGCATCAACATCAAATACTTCTAAATCCATGGTAACTTCACCTGACGCAGTGGCAGTACCGCTTATATCGACGGAACTTCCCGCAACACCGGGTGCAGGTAAGGTAATTGATATACCGCTGCATATAACGGGGTTGGTACCGGAACAAGAAACTCCGCCACTCGCACTCGGTGCGGCGTCAAATGACCAGTTGAGAGGGCCACTGGAATCGCCATCTGAACCAATAAATATTGAGCCGGGCGCAACTGCGACACCGACCGGAATTTTAATGGTCTGTGTTGTTGCACAGGCTAACCAATCAATATCGTCGCTGGAATAAACGGGCCACGCAAACAACATCGTCAGACAGGCTAGTAAGCGGAGCAAGCTGTTAAATAATTTATTTTTCGATATGTTTAGCGAATACATAATTTCTCCTTAACTTTTAATTTAAAATCTCTCTATATTTTATCCATTGATTGCAGTGCAACCTGTGTTTCTTAAGAATTGGCGGTTATTGACCTTCCCAGCGAACAAAAATGGGCGATTCCATCCAGGGCAAGGCAATAACGCTGATACTCCAGGGCAAGCGTTTAAGCAAGATATCCTGGGCCTGCGATTTAATCCTCAATTGAATATTTTCTTCGGTAAATTTAAGCTTGCCTTGGCGAATAAAAAATTGCTGTTGCAGCCATTGAGATGAGGTTGAATTTAATGCTTGCCAATGATTCAAAATTGCAGCTAACAAATTGTCACATGCCTGAATGCGTTCTATCGATAAAGGATCGTTTGTTAATGCGTCTTCTAATGGCATACCGCATAAAATTTTCGCAAGCAGTAAATCATATTCTAGTGCTTTTTCATTTCCATAGGTTAAGTAAGCCAGCATACGCACCGCTGTTTCCTGACTGCGTCTGTCAATAAATACCGCTCCGTCCAGAATATTCTGGACGGTAAATAATTCCTTAATAAAAGGATGAAAAATAACTGCACCGGCGCCAACAATGCTCAGCTCTTCTCCAGCCTTAGACGTTTCTTTCGCAATCATTTGTGGAGCTTCGCTTTTCTGTGAAACTGTCGGCCATTGTTCACTGTTGCGGTGTTTTCTCGACGCGGTGCCAGCCAGAGACCAAGCAAATAACTCATTAACCTCTTGCCCCTTTTGCAGTCCATACACCAATGCATCCCAACTAGGTTTTTTAGGTTTAAAATTAAGCTGAGTACCATCGGGAGTACCGTCGGAAAAAGACAATACTTCTTTCCAGTCGGAGCTAAGTGGCGCCAAATATTTGTTTAAATTGACACTGCAGATGTTGGCCTTGAAGCTTATGCCTTTGTCAGCGTTTTGATAGGATGTACTGCCGGTTGCTTTGGATAAAGCTTGATTCTTTGTTGCGCATTGCCCCTCAGAGTTATAGTTTTGACTAAGATTAAAATTCGAGAAATAAAAATGCGCTGCGTGAACCATTATTAATTTGAGCCAATTTTTACTAGCCTCTTCCGAACGATTAGACTGCCCATCCAATACCTTAAGAATTGTTATCCATATTGCATCGTCCCATGCTCGATTAGCTTCTTTATTAATTCCTTTCTTTAAAAAGAGCACTGTTTCTTTTATTTTTCTATTTCCGTACAGACCGATTACCAATAATTCTCGTTGGCCTTGACTTAACAGCTGGATAAACCGTAATAACGCAGAATGCTGCGTCACTATTTTCGAAAATACAGCCTTAATTTTATTTTTATCGTGTAGCAAGGAATCGATCAAAGTTTGACTGATAGCCTCGCGAGAAGACCGATTTAGTATATGTCCGTGAATGAGATAGAAAAGTAATTGACTGATATCTTGATCAACTTCATCAATAGATTTAGTCTCAGAATATTGAGCCCGATGAGTTGCTGATGGCTTATTTTTTAACACTGAATCTTTTAATTTGTTGAGTAGTTTTAACCTCAGTTGAGACTTCCAGTTTTTACCGTCAATGTCACCCAACTGAAGTTCGAGCGACGGTATAACCACTCGTTTGTGCGGACTTAATTTATCAAACAGGTATTCCATTTGCGGTAATAACTCCGTGTTTAGATAGCTCACCATTTCCGTGCAGTTGAATCGAGTGCGATTATCTTCTGTGAAATCAAGATTAAATTGCAGACCATCCATTCTGTGAAGTTGCCTTTCACTCATCGATAACCTCGTTCAGTGTGGTTATCAATTGAATTTGACTATTCAATAAATCGGCTGCGGGAGTCGCATAAGTGAGCATTCCGCTCAACCAATCAAAGTATGCTTGTTCAAAACTGTTAAAACTGGCCCTGCTTGGCGGTGTGCCCGGTAATTCCTGATCTACCCAATAAATGGTTGGCAAAATATGCGCTGGGCAGTTTTGTTCGACGACTCGCTGGAGGTATTTCCTAAATTCCCGATCACGAAATCTGTTTGTCGCA
>CAZOBX010000089.1:0-20358 GCA_964578045.1 uncultured Kangiella sp.
AGCACATTCTTGATCTCGACCAACTCGCCAGTAGATTACAGCAAGTTACTTTCGCCCACATCGGTCCGAGTTTACTCAAAGCCCTGGTTGCTCAGGTAAAATCTTATCAGCCGCCATTTTTATTTAAATTAAGACATATTTCTTCAGGTGGCGATATGATCCCGCCAGAATTAATTACAGACTTACAGAGCTTATTTCCTGTGGCTGAAATTCATGTAATATACGGTTGTAGTGAAATAAGCTGTATGGGAGTTACTAATTTCATCCTATCTAATCATGACATTAAAAAGCTTTTTGTCGGAAAACCCTTTGTCAACGTGATAGTACATATTTTAGATGAAAGTCTAAATCTGGTTCCTCAAGGGTGTATTGGTAATGTTTGCTTTGCTGGAGACGGACTGGTTAAAGGATATCTAAATCTTCCTGAGCTTACGCAGGAGAAATTTTTTAATCTGGACGGCAAACGATTTTATAACACCGGTGACCGGGGAAGATTGAATGCACTGGGTGAACTGGAATTACTTGGTAGAGAAGATTTTCAAGTTCAGATACTTGGGATTCGCATCGAGCTAGGGGAAATTGAGTACTATTTGCGTCAGGCTCCCGGGGTGAAAGATGCGGTTGTCAATATCAATAAAGACAAATCACTAATCGCTTACGTGGTTAAACAGTATGACCAGGACACGTACATCCAGAAAATCAGAGATTATTTATTAAAAAATTTGCCTGATTATATGTTGCCTTCTCAATATATGTTTCTTGAAAAACTCCCGTTAAACCATAATCTAAAAGTGGATCGTAAAGCACTACCGGAGTTTAAGCCATTTGCAGATGAAAATATTGTCGTTGCAAAAACTAAAATCGAGAAAAAAATTGCGTCTATATGGCAAGAACTTATAGCCGTTAGAGCGGTGAGTATTCGTCAGGATTTTTTTGAGACCGGAGGAGATTCACTATTAGTTACTCAGTTAAGAACGAGAATAAACCAATCTCTTGCTATCAACATTCCACTAAACTGGCTTTTTAGATATTCGAATATTGAAAATTTGGCACAAAATATCAAGTCTAATTTAGAAACTATCTCCCAACATAAAACGGATCGACTATTAACAGTTTTGACCAAGATCGAACAAGTGGATCAAGTTCGAACAATGTCATTCGCTCAGCAAAGACTCTGGTATTTGGAGCAGCTAAACCCAAATACACCACTTTATAATATTCCAATAGTTATTAAGTTCACTGGTAAATTGGAGGTAAAGTTTATCGCCGAATTCTTCGATGTTTTCGTCGATAAACATGAGGTCCTGCGAACATCTTTTGTTCAAAAAGAATTAACCACTCAACAATTCATTCGCGAAAAAATAGAATTTAAAATCGGTTCTATGGATTTCAGGAATGAATCTGAAACTGAAATACAGAAATTCTTACAGACTGAATCAGTAAGACCGTTCGACCTCACCAGAGTGCCGCTATTTAGAGTCAACTTGCTCAAAACTTCAGAAAACGAAACGATTTTATCTCTGGTTATTCACCATATTATTTTTGATGCGCAATCGCTCGATATATTATTGCTTGAACTTAAACGATTCTTTCAGGGCGAAAATATTTCAAACACTGCGGCTATTTCGAATGACAATCAAGTGGTCAATTTTCAATATGCAGACTACGCGAAATGGCAAAAACAATGGATAACGAGTGGTGGAGGCAAATACCAACTGCGGTACTGGCTTGAGCGTCTCGCTGGCGAACTTCCGAGATTGAGCCTTCCAGAGCAAAAAAAACGCCCCCTCGAGCAATCGGTTAAAGGAGCAACCGAGACGATCACTTTGAGCAGAAAAACCGCCGCGCTAGTAGGATCCTGTTGCAGACGAAATAAAGTTACTCCTTATATGTATTTTTTCAGTATTTATTTAGCCGCTCTATACCGATATAGCGGCCAACAAGATATTATTGTCGGAACGCCAATAGCTAATCGTAATCTCAAAGAAACTGAAGCAATAGTAGGTTTTTTTGTCAATACTTTACCGATTAGAATCTCGATTGATAAGAAGCAAACTTTTTCAGAATTGTTACAGCGGGTAAAAGCTGAATCTTTGTTAGCTTTCGACAACCAAGATGTGCCTTTTGAAAACTTAGTCGCAGAATTAAAACCAAGAAGAGACCCTAGTTGTACTCCAATTTTTCAAACGATGTTTAATTATCTGAAAATAGGTCAGGTTCAATCGATCAATCATGAGCTTAGCATGCAGATATTACCTTGGGCGGAAGTCGTTTCAAAAACAGATTTGAGTTTTATAGTTCACGAACAGGCAAAAGGTTATCAACTATCCCTGGAATATTGTAGCGATATTTTTGATAAAGAATTCATTAACAAATTTTTGCTAAACATATCAACTCTTTTGGATTCAGTACTCGATAATCAGACGGTAACAATAGAATTCCTTGAATTGCTTTCTGAACAAGAAAAGCAGTTGTTAATTGTTGGTCGTAATCAATCCGAACGTTGTTTGGGCTTAAACAGCAATCTATTAAAAAACTTTATAGGGCACTGCTATGCCTCGCCGGAGAAAATAGCCGTTAAAACTGATAAACAGCAGTTTACTTACCGCCAATTAGATCAACAGGCAAGGGCGCTGGCAGATCATTTGATCACAAATGGCGTTCTACCTGGCAGCGTTGTTGCGATGCTATTAGCTCGCTCTGAGAAACTAATCGTGTCAATACTGGCAATTTTTTATGCTGGGGCCACCTATCTACCGTTGGACCCGGAATATCCAGAGGAACGGGTCCGTTATATCCTCGACAATGCGAACGCCGATCTGCTATTACTGGAAGAAAAGTTTTACGATCTAATCAGCGACCCATGTACGAAAGTGATTGATATCGATCAAGTTTTGAGCGGAGATCTTGTTGCCCCTGATATTTTACCGAGGGGACTAAATGATGCATTGGCTTATATTATTTATACCTCCGGTTCAACGGGCAACCCCAAAGGAGTAATGGTCACACAAGAAAACCTGGGTAATTTTCTGTTTTCCATGGCCAATAAGCCCGGGATGTCTGAGAAAGATATCGTTTTGGCCGTGACCACAATATCTTTTGACATCGCAGTACTGGAACTCCTGTTACCATTATTTGTGGGCGCAACCGCGGTGATTGTTGATCGACTCAGTGCAAGCGACCCAACGGAAATATCCCGTTTGCTAAATCAACATGCAATTACTTTGATGCAAGCTACTCCGACAACATGGCGAATGTTACTAAGGGATAATTGGCAAGGAAAAAGCGACCTAAAAGTATTAGTCGGTGGCGAGGCATTGCCACAAAACCTGTCTTCGAATCTGTTCGATAAAGTTTCGGAAATCTGGAATATGTATGGTCCAACGGAAACCACTATCTGGTCTAGCTGTTATCGGATCAAAAATGTGCAGGATGTACCAAAAATTGGTCGGCCAATTGACAACACTCAAGTTTATATTTTGGACGAAAATTTGCATCTAGTTCCGGATGGTGTAGTGGGAGAATTGTGTATCGCAGGTCAAGGCGTTAGTCGGGGTTATCTGGGAGACGTCCAATTAACCAGTCAGAAATATGTTAAATGCCCTTTTTCCACCGGGCGACCATCAAATCTGTACAAAACCGGAGATCAGGTTCGTTATGACGTGGATGGCAACATCGAATATATCGGACGTATTGATTTTCAAGTAAAAGTTCGGGGCTACCGAATAGAGCTAGGTGAAATTGAGACAGCACTCAATCGAATGCCGCAAATAAGCCAATCGGTCGTGATGTTGAGAGAAGATAAGCGGGACGATCAGCGTATTGTGGCTTACTACATAAGTGAATCGAAAGGAATACTCAAAAGTGAATTTTTACGTGAGAGTCTAAGGGAAATTCTTCCAACCTATATGTTGCCGCATCATTTTATTGAGTTAGATATATTTCCTCTTACCCCAAATGGAAAAATCGATAGGCAATCATTGCAGCCACCTACAAAATTGGGCGCTGCCTCGGAATCAAAAATGGCCAGGCCTACCAGTGCTACTGAAAAAAGATTAGCCAAGATCTGGCAAGAGCAGATTGGAGAAAAAAACGTCGGTATTCATGATCTATTCTTCGAGCTAGGCGGCCACTCTTTGCTGGCGCTACAAACAATCGCTCAAGTCAAAAAGGAATTTAAATTCAAACTAACGCCCTTGATGATGATACGTGAGACCTTGCAGAAAATTGCAGCGAGGATCGATGGTAAAGATTTTTCTGAACTTTCGAACATTCAAATGGTTAATGACAAACCTTTGTTACTACCATTTTTCTTCGGTCCGGATAACTCTCTTTATGGCACTTTGCACAAACCAAAAAACGGTGAATCGGTGGTCGGAGCGGTGTTACTTTGTAGTCCCCTTTATATGGAGGGTATTAATTCTCAATGGGCTTTTAAGCGGTTGGCATCTCAATTGGCACAACAAGGTTTTCATGTGTTGCGTTTTGATTATACTGGTACAGGCGATTCCTGGGGGGATTCTGGCTGTTGTAGGGTAAGCCAATGGATTAAAGATATCGATACGGCGGTAACCGAATTGTGTAAATTGACCGGGCAGCGGGAAATTACAATCATCGGTCTAAGATTCGGCGCCACCTTAGCTGCTCATTGTGATAAAGATATTGTCAAGAAACTTGTTCTCTGGGAGCCGGTCGTTGCTGGTCAACAATTTGTGGATGAGTTGCTTGGAAAAACCCACCGAACAATAACAAATCTCCAGTTGGAAATAGGGCAGCCAACTAGAATAGACAAACAAGAAATTGTCGGCTACTACTTTCCTGATGACGTTCGTGAGTCTATTGCTGAAATCGACTTAATTAGCGGCAGACAAATTAGAAAAGTTAGCCAACTTCTATTATTGACCGCTTCCACTAACACATATTCTTCTGAATTCAAACAGAAACTATCTATTAATAATCAATCTTTTCAATTTAAATATTTTAATGATCCTAGCCCAGCAATCGAATCCTACACCACATTGGAAACCTATCTGCCCCGAAAAAGTTTAAGTGTTATTGTTGATATGATCACCGAGGGAATATCATGAGCGAACAAAGTTATGCTATCGGTCTTGAGCCACAGTTAGTTGGCATTTACACCCAGGCAGCTAGCGATCCGCAAAAAGCGGCTAACAAAGCGAAGCCAACCATATTATTAGTCAACTCCGGTCTTTTGAATCGTACCGGTCCGTTCGGACAATATGTGCGTATGGCGAGAGAATTTGCTTTGCATGGGTTTAGTACATTTCGATTTGATTTATCAGGTATCGGTGACAGCGACAGGCGCAATGATAATCGCTCGGCGGATGAACATGCTATGCAAGATATTAAAGAAGTGATGAGTTTTCTTGAGCAACAAAACAATGATAAAAATTTTATCATTATGGGCATTTGCACCGGCGCAGATAACGCACATAGAGCAATGCTAAAACACAAAAAAATCATCGGAGCGGTATCGATCGATGGATACTGTTATCCGACGTTTAAATATTATTTTAATTATTATTATGCCAGATTATGGCGTCTATCATGTTGGCTTAATTTGCTAAAATCATTGTTTGTCAGATTTGGTGCCGTCTTTATAAAAAGGAATAAAAAACAAGATTTTGAATCATTTGACTTTGAATGGATATTACCCACGCGAAGTAAGACTAGCGCCGACTTTAATCATTTTATACAAAGAAACGCGTATCTACTAAACGTTTTTACTGCATCCTGGCCATGCAATTATGATGAACAGTTAGCCGATGCCTTGCCAAATGTGGAATTCGGTGACAACATTAAATCGGTCTATATTGAAAATGCGGAGCATACCTTTCCCTTTATTGAGAATCGTAGTCGATTGAGCAAGATTATTGTTAATTGGTTAGAGCAACATTTTTGATATTCTTTGTGTTTTGACGGATTATTTTAGACAATCGAACCAATTTGCTGATTCCGCCGAGCTTAGTTAATACTAATATTAATTTCTGTCGGAGTCAGTTCTGACATTACCTGAACAGTCAACGCCAGCTAAATCAAAAACGGCCATAGATGTTCTGGCAGACGGCGGCGTTTTCCAAGACAAAGGTTATTGTGTCTTGATTACCACTGGTGTATTTTTACGTAAAAGTTCGCTCAGCATATCCAGTTTGGCCTGGTATAGCTTGCGAATGTTCTTGTCATGGACTTTATCCAGCGCATTAACCATCTCTTTTTTAGCACGGTTTGGATAGCCCTGTCGGTACTTCGAACGGGCAATACCTGCGTGAGGTTCATGAAGATAGGGCGCGAGTACATTGGCTTTTTGGTAAAATCTTATCGCTTTTGCATATTCTTCTGAGTTGTAGGCAGAATTTGCAATACTAATCCACTTGTAGGGATTAGTATCATTGCGCCGCCCAATTTTTGCGGCGATTTCTTGTGCTTCCTGGTGTCTTTGTTGAGAGGTTAGCAGTGAATGATAATTGCTCAGCATGTCGAGTGGATCAGCAGAATGTTTTATACCAAATAGGAATAGCTTCTCTGCATAATCTGGGTAGCCTACATATTCATGCAGCAGTGCCATCATATTGATTGCATGAGAATGGCTTGGCTTTAAGCTCAAAGATTCTGTTAGATACCAGTAAGCCTGGTTGTGGTCCTTCTGCATCAGCGATTCTGCCGCTTTGTTGGTATAATACATTGACTCAAATTCGGCCAGATCAACGTTTCTGATGACACGTGATTGAAAAGTTGGAAAGTAATCAATATAAATTATACCTCGAACCAAAATCAATCCGGTTGGAGCGATTTTTTTGGGTGCAAACAAAACCGTTCTAATATGTTGTGAAGTGACAATAATATTTCCAGATTTCTTGAAAACTGGTGCAGTTTCTACCAGTTGGTATGCCGAATCAACCTTGACAATATCAGCTAACGTTTTAGTTAAAATGGCTAATGATAAACAATTGCCCTGATTCTGGATTAATGCTTCCGATGCCGTTAAAGTATCTGGATAGTAATTGAAATCACTGAGATGATTTTCAAGATATCGATAAATCCGTTTATGCGGCTCAGTCGATTGATATTGAGGGCTATTAAATTCGGTCAAAAAATCTTGCTTTTGTTGTTCGGTCAATAAATAGATTTGGTCAACGGTAAGAACCGGTTTTTTGTCACCAAAGAAAGTCGCGGCTAAAAGCTCCGGCAGTGGTTCTTTTTGGTTAATTATTGGTTCCGATTGGATTGGGAGTAAATTGTTATCTGTAAGGTTAGCGCAAGCGTTCATTAGCAAGACGATGGGCACGACCAGGAACTTCAGATCCATATAAGAATTATCCTCTGTCTTAATTTTCGCTATTATGTCTTAATCGATCGATGTCTAATTTAGCCAAAGACTAGCATGATATAAGAATAGGATTCAACCTGATGAACCATCAATCAAGCCTGCTTATCTGAGAGATCAGCAAAGTGAAAATAACTGGTTGGCATTTTTTGCTGGTTAATATGTCATTACCGTAAGTTAAGAATTAATCTCGCATAACGTCTATTTCGGGAAATCGATGATAAATGCCCCAAGATTAACAGACCCTAAAACAACCATATTTATTGTGACTATTGCTCTTACTTCGATAGACAATAACCGTCTAGATCGCGTAAAATACGTTAGTTTTGCCGAATGGGCACAATAATTGAAGAAATTCTATCAAGCGGAAGTGGTTTATCGACCTTTTCCGCTTTTTTGAACCTTGAGTATTAATATTATTTTTCTATCGGAGTCTGTCTTGACCTTACCTGAACAGTCAACACCTGCTAAATCAAAAACAGCCATATTGGTGCTGGAAGACGGTAGCGTTTTCCGTGGTAAGTCAATCGGTGCTGACGGTGAGTCAGTCGCAGAAGTGGTTTTTAATACTGCGATGACTGGTTATCAGGAAATATTGACCGATCCTTCTTACGCCAAACAAATGGTCACGCTGACCTATCCTCATATTGGAAATACCGGTACTAATTCTGAAGATGTTGAATCAGACCATGTTTGGGCGGCTGGCCTGATTATCAGGGACTTACCAATATTTGCTAGCAACTGGCGAAAAACTCAGTCGCTACAAGACTATTTGGTCGAAAATAAAATCCAGGCAATCGCTGATATAGATACCCGACAATTAACCCGAATTTTAAGGACCAAAGGCGCGCTTTCTGGTTGTATTATCGCCGGTGAGTTAAGTAATAGGGAAGACGCCGTCGATATGGCCTTGCAAAAAGCCAAAGCTTTTACTGGGCTAAAAGGATTAGATTTAGCCAAAGAGGTTTGCGTCAAACAGTCTTACCAATGGAATCAAACCAGTTGGGCTCTGGTAGAGGGGTATTCATCTCAATCGGAAAATCAGCAAAAATACCATGTAGTGGCATATGATTTTGGGGTAAAAAAGAACATTCTTCGGATGCTCGCTGATCGCGGTTGTCGTTTAACGGTGGTACCAGCGCAAACTACCGCACAGGAAGTTTTAGCACTTAAACCCGATGGTATTTTCTTGTCGAACGGTCCCGGTGATCCAGAACCTTGCGACTATGCGATCAGCGCCATTAAGGATTTTCTTAAAACGGATATTCCGATATTTGGCATCTGTTTGGGTCACCAATTATTAGCGCTTGCCGCGGGCGCAAAAACCATCAAAATGAAATTTGGTCATCATGGTGCCAATCATCCGGTAGAAAATGTGCAAGACAAAACGGTTTTGATCACCAGTCAAAATCACGGATTTGCAGTCGACGAATCGTCGCTGCCTGGTAATCTTAAAGTGACTCACAAATCGTTATTTGATGGTAGCCTGCAAGGTATCGCGCATACCGAAAAAGCAGCGTTTAGTTTTCAGGGCCACCCGGAAGCAAGTCCAGGTCCACATGACGCCGCACCCTTGTTCGATCATTTTATTGAGTTAATGGATAAAAAATAATCGCGAGCTACTGGCCTAGAGCTAATAGCTTAGAGTAAAAAGTTTTAATTTAGATACGGTAATAGTGAATGCCAAAACGTACTGACATAAAAAGCATTTTGATCTTAGGTGCAGGTCCAATCATTATTGGACAAGCTTGTGAATTTGATTATTCTGGAGCGCAAGCCTGTAAAGCGCTTCGTGAAGAAGGTTATCGAGTTATTTTAGTTAACTCGAACCCTGCAACCATTATGACTGATCCCGAAATGGCCGACGCGACTTATATCGAACCCATTCATTGGGAAGTGGTCGCAACGATTATTGAAAAAGAAAAGCCGGATGCCATTTTGCCCACCATGGGTGGTCAGACCGCTTTAAATTGTGCACTGGATCTGGCGTCTCGCGGCGTCTTACAAATTCATAATGTAGAGATGATTGGGGCCAATCGAGAAGCGATTGATAAAGCCGAAGATCGGGAGAAATTTGCCAACGCGATGCGTAAGATTGGTTTGGATATGCCCAAAGCCGGTATTGCTCATTCAATGGAAGACGCGCACAAAGTGCAAGCGGAAGTAGGTTTTCCCTGCATTATTCGTCCGTCATTTACTATGGGAGGTACCGGTGGCGGTATCGCTTATAACCGTGAAGAATTTGAAGAAATTTGCACCCGAGGTTTGGATCTATCACCCACCACTGAATTATTAATTGATGAGTCCTTGATCGGTTGGAAAGAATATGAAATGGAAGTGGTTCGTGATAAAAACGATAACTGTATCATTGTCTGTTCGATCGAAAATCTTGACCCCATGGGGGTTCATACGGGTGATTCGATTACCGTCGCGCCGGCGCAAACTTTAACCGACAAAGAATACCAGTTAATGCGAAATGCCTCTTTGGCGGTGTTAAGGGAAGTCGGGGTTGAAACCGGCGGTTCCAATGTACAGTTTTCGGTTGATCCAAAAACCGGGCGCATGATTGTGATAGAAATGAATCCGCGAGTGTCACGTTCTTCGGCTTTGGCGTCTAAAGCGACGGGTTTTCCAATCGCTAAAATCGCGGCTAAACTCGCGGTTGGTTATACCCTGGATGAATTGCAAAATGATATCACTGGTGGTCGTACGCCAGCGTCATTTGAGCCGAGTATTGATTATGTGGTTACCAAGATCCCCCGTTTTAATTTCGAAAAATTCCCTAATGCCGATGGCACTTTAACCACCCAAATGAAATCGGTGGGTGAAGTCATGGCGATTGGTCGAACCTTTCAAGAGTCCATGCAAAAAGCATTACGAGGGCTCGAAACGGGGGTTGATGGTTTTGACCCCTTGTTAAAAACTGATAGTGATAACTGGAAAGAAAAACTTCGTCATAATCTGCAAGTGCCGAGTTGTGACCGTATTTATTACGTGGCTGACGCGTTCAGACAAGAATATTCCGTTGAGCAAGTTTTTCAACTCACCAATATTGACCCCTGGTTTTTGGTGCAAATAGAAGATTTGGTTCGGTTAGAAAATCATTTTGCGACTTTAAGTCTTGGCGATATCGACCGTGAACTATTAAGAAACATGAAACGCAAAGGATTTTCAGACAGACGACTATCAAGTTTAATGCACGTCAGTGAAAAAGAAATTCGAAAACTCCGCCATAGTTTGGATCTTCACCCAGTCTATAAACGTGTGGATACTTGCGCGGCGGAATTTGAAACTGACACCGCTTATCTTTATTCTACTTATGAAGATGAATGTGAAGCCGCTCCGACGGATAAAGAAAAAATCATGATCATTGGCGGCGGCCCTAATCGTATTGGTCAGGGGATCGAATTTGATTACTGTTGTGTACACGCCGCTTTTGCGATGCGCGATGATGGTTATGAAACTATTATGGTTAACTGTAATCCTGAAACAGTTTCTACTGATTATGATACTTCCGACAGGCTTTATTTTGAGCCGGTGACCTTGGAAGACGTGCTGGAAATTGTCGCCAAAGAAAAACCCAAAGGAGTGATCGTTCAATACGGTGGACAGACCCCACTTAAGCTTGCCAGAGATTTAGAGGCGGCGGGAGTACCTATTATCGGAACTTCACCGGATGCCATCGACCGCTCAGAAGATCGAGAAAGATTCCAACGTTCAATTGAGCGTTTAGGCTTAAAACAACCGCCCAACCGAACGGCCAGAAATGTCGAAGATGGTGTGAGACTCGCCGACGAAATTGGCTATCCGCTGGTTGTCAGGCCGTCTTATGTATTAGGCGGCCGTGCCATGGAAATCGTATTTAATGCTGATGAATTAAGACGTTATATGACCGAAGCGGTGTCTGTTTCCAACGAGTCGCCGGTACTGCTGGATCGATTCTTAAACGACGCAATCGAAGTCGATATCGATGCGATTTATGACGGTGAAACCTGTCTGATGGGCGGTATTATGGAGCACATTGAACAAGCTGGAGTGCATTCAGGGGATTCGGCTTGTTGTATTCCGCCGCATACTTTAAGCGAAGAGATTCAAGCTCGACTGAAAGATCAAATTGAAGTGATGGCCAAAGAACTGCAAGTGCGTGGGCTGATGAATACTCAATTTGCCATTCAAGGTGATGATATTTATGTCTTGGAAGTCAATCCGAGAGCATCACGAACAGTCCCTTTTGTGTCCAAAGCCACGGGCCGGCCGCTGGCAAAAATTGCCGCTAGCGTCATGGCTGGAAAATCATTGAAAGAGCTAGGTGCCACTAAGCCTGTCAGCTCAGACTTTTTCACGGTAAAGGAACCTGTTTTTCCATTCAATAAATTTCCCGGCGCAGATCCTATTTTAGGACCTGAAATGAAATCAACCGGAGAAGCGATGGGAGTGGGTGATACTTTTGGTGAAGCTTATTACAAAGCGCAACTGGGTGGTGGTTCGCAAGCACCAAGAGGTGGCAAAGCCATTCTAAGTGTTAAGGATAGCGATAAAACTAAGTTGGCAGAAACTGCTCGGGCATTAATTGATGTGGGCTTCGAGATTTATGCCACTGCCGGTACCGCAAAAAGATTAATTAAAGAAGGTGTTTTTTGCCAACGAGTGAATAAGGTTAATGAGGGGCGTCCCCATCTAGTTGATATGATTAAGAATGACGAGATTGATTACATTGTTAATACCACTGAAGGTAAACAAGCGGTAGCGGATTCTTATGCGATCCGACGTTCAGCATTGCAACATAAAGTGGCCTACACAACAACTTTGGCTGCCGGTTTTGCGACCGCCAAAGCGATTGGCCAACAGACCAGACAAAAGGTTATTACCATTCAGGAACTTAATCAACGAGTGAAGATAAAAGCTTAGCTAAAAGATAAAAACAGCCCTCTACGACAATTGCTCCTGCATTGCTCGAGTGGCCTACATCCATGTAGGAATCCCCAATTCTCTCCCAGAGGGGAGGGTAGTATCCTCTCCTTAAAAGGGCAGGGTTGCCTACAGGACTTAGGTACCAAGAGTAGGTGCTTTAGGCAATGTGCGCGAGCATATGTCCATGGATGGACGGTAGTAGAATAACGCAGGAGCAGTTATCGAGGATGCGCTAGCGTAAGAAATAGATTGAAATACTTAAATACTCCATGAAACCTGATAAAAGAGAGCCATGGATGCTTTATTGCTGATTAGTTATACTAAGGAAAATATTGATGAAAACTACTCCAATGACAAAACAAGGTGCGGACGCTTTATTAGCAGAACTGACCGACCTTAAACAAAACCAAAGACCCAAAGTCGTTGCGGCCATTGCAGAAGCAAGAGAGCATGGCGATCTAAAGGAAAATGCAGAATATCACGCGGCCCGCGAACAACAGGGATTTATCGAAGGAAGAGTACAAGATATCGAATTCAAATTGGGATCTGCTCAAGTGATTGATATCACCACTTTGCCACAAACCGGTAAAGTCATTTTTGGCACTACTGTGACCATTGTTAATATGGATACCGATGAAGAAGTCACTTACCAAATTGTGGGAGATGATGAAGCAAATGTTAAGAAAAATAAAATTTCAATCAACTCACCGATCGCTCGTGCTTTAATAGGTAAGATCGAAGGTGATGATGTTTTAGTGAAAGCTCCGGGCGGTGAAGTCGATTATGAAATCGCTGCGGTTCAATATCTTTAAGTGTCTGGGACCCTGTCCGAGAATAGCGCATCTACTACGGAAGCGCTATTTTGGCCATTTTTTCCGTTCATTATCGTTAAATATCGAGCTATTCGCCTCAAATGAATGAAAAAAATGACTCAAAATTGCACACCCTCGCTACAATGCCTACTCTCGGACAGGCTCCCGGCAAAACAACAATTTGTGGGGTGATTGGCAACCCAATCGCGCATAGCCTCTCCCCGCAAATCCATTTAAATTTTGCCAAACAAATTAATTTAGATCTGGATTATCAAAAATACCTGTTGGAACCCCATCAGCTAAATTCTTTTGTCAGAGATTTTTTTCAAAAAGGTGGCACTGGTCTTAACGTTACGTTGCCTTTTAAACAACAAGTTTTAGAGCTGGTGGATGATTTATCTGATGCGGCGAAAGTGTGTCGGGCGGTGAATACTTTATCGGTTGATAAACGAGGAAACATTTTAGGTGATACAACCGATGGCGCCGGTTTACTGCTTGACCTAAAACGACTTGGTTTTGGCTATGAAAACAAAAATATCTTGGTGATTGGTGCCGGTGGCGCTTCAATATCTGTTATTCATGCGCTTCTCAATAATCATTGCAAAGTTTCGCTGCATAATCGAAGCCAGGAAAAAGTAACGGCGGTAATTTCACAGTTTTCAAGTGTGGGCGTTGTTCATGCTTTTAATTCAAAAGAGTCTCTTAAATTCGATGGTTTGATTTGTGCTGTTAGTCAGTTCAATCAAGCTTTGTTCGAACCCGTTGTTGCACTGCTAAATGATGAGGCTTTTATATATGATCTGAACTATGCTCAAAGGTCCATGGAGACACTGGAGTATTTTAAGCAGCAGGGATTCGAAAAAAATTCGGATGGGTACGGTATGTTAGTCGGGCAAGCGGCTAAGTCTTTCCAGATTTGGCATGGTGTTTTGCCGCCATTCTTCAATTGATTTTATTTGAACTGTCCTGGTCTCTAAGACAGTTCAAACTTTGTCAAAATTATTGACCTACGACCGATTGGGTGGATTTCGGACCGATGTTTTCATCAAGAAAGTCTAATATTTTTTGATATATCAATTTCCTATTCTCATCATCATTATAGCCATGTCCTTCGTTGCTAAGTTCTAACCATTGATAAGGTTTGTTGATTTTATCAAAAGCCTCCTTGAGAACGATGGCTTGAGCAATAGGAACTTGTTCATCTTTACCGCCATGGATCAATAATATCCTGGCTTTGATCTTGTCGACATTGTAAACCGGCGAGCGAGCTTTAAGGTCTTCAATATCGCTACCAAGGGTTTCTGTTAAAAAGGCCTGTCCATGTTTTAAACGATTGGCGATGTTTCCTTCGTCGAACATCAGTGGTAAATCATAGACACCAGCCGAGCCAATCGCGCATTGGTATAAATCTGGTTCCCTGACTGAACCCATTAGCGCCGCATAACCGCCGTAACTTGTTCCATAAATACAGATGCGATGAGGGTCGACGATTTTTCGTGCAATTAAGGCGCGAGTGGCATCAGTGATATCATCTTGCATTAAGGTGCCCCATTTACCATCGCCAATGTCTTGAAACGCTTTGCCAAAACCGCTACTACCGCGAAAATTAACTTGCAACACCGCATAACCTTGATTCGCGAGTAGTTGAACATGCCAATCATATCCCCAATAATCCCTGGCATGCGGACCACCATGAGGATAGACCACTAAAGGTAGCCCATCTGCATTGTTAACTTTAGGAAGAGTCAGATAACCATAAATTGTTTGATGATCTCGAGTCGTAAAACTAACCGATTCGGTATTGGCCATTAATTCTGGGTCGACCCAGGAACTTTTGCTCATTACATAGTCAGCGTTCAGAGTTTTTGTATCAAATAGGTAGTAATCTCCAGGACTATTATCCGCGTACGTGAAGACAATCATTTTACTAGCGTCTTTGCTGGCGCTGGTAATCACCACATCTTGTCCAGGAAACGCTTTCATTAATTTCTTATGAAGTTTCGATTTCTGATCATTGGGATCAAGATAATGGTATTTTGGCAGCTCAAGCGCAGTATCTACGTATATTGCCCGTTTTTCGGCAAAATCAAGATAGATATTATCAACGTCGACCTTAGCATCATGAAATATCTTTTCCAGCGATTGATCAGCTAAGTTAAACAAAAAAATGGCTCTTGTACCCTTTCCGATGTTGGCTGCCAGGTAGACATTTTGATTTTCTTCGGTAAATCCGATTGGATAGATACTGGTGCCCTCAAAGTTATCTAATGAAAACTCTTGCCAATCGGACTCTTTAGTTTTTTTATACGAGATGGCGGTCCTATTGTCTTTACTGGTGCCCACCGCAAATCGAACAACACCCTTGTTATCCACGACAGGACTCGACCCGGTAATTGGCAAGACATCTATTTTCTTGAGTTTACCGGTATAAACATTAAGTTTTTGAATGATTGGAATCGCGGAATCATTGTAAACCCAGAAGTTACCTCTTAATTTCCAAGGATAATAAACAATCAATACATGTTTTTCATCATCCTTTAGTAGGTCAATGATTCTATGACTGCCGTAACTGGCTTTTCGTTTTTTTATACGAGTACCGGTTGTTTGTTCTCCTGCGCGGTAGCCAAAAATAATCTTGTGCAAGGAACCGTCGAGGTTTACCCCATATAACTCGCCTGTCGCACTTTTCCGTTTATCGCCACCACTCGTTTCAAAAATAGAGTAAATAATTCGATCGTTACTGACCCAATGAACATTCCCTATATTTTCTCCAGCCCCTCGCGTTGCAATCAAGGATATTGGTTTCTTATTCTCAAGGTTGATAATGTTGAAGACTTCCTTGCCTTGGTGATTAAGTAGTGCAACGATGTGTTTTCCATCGGGTGATAAGATTACTTCCCGGGTCTTTGAATTTTTAGTGAAATATTCAATAGGTAATTGAGCTGCTTCTAGATTATTTTGTGATTCTTTAGATTCAGCAACCTCCGCGGACGAGGTAGTTATTATGGTCAAACAGCAAACTGCATAGAGTAGTATTTTAGGTTTCATAATGGAATTCCCTTTATTTATTATAATAGATTGAGGCGAGGTTACTCACTGGGAAAATACTAACATTTATCAACAGAAGATTGCACATTGTTGGACCCAGTAATTCGGATTGCGCTGTTATTAATGGTATTTAACCTCAACTCTGGATAAGAGCAGCCAGTAATCCCTTAAAGCATCAGATTAAATAAAGAATCATCTGCCAGTATCAGTCTTTTAGTGACTATCAAGGCAAGTTTGTGCGTTAATAGCGAGCTATTGAAAGCAAACTTAACGCGGATATTCGCTAAAAGACTGATGCTGGATGGTTGCTCTTATCCGGAGTTGAGGTTATTTAATAAGCTTGATACAGATTTTCTAAGGCGAATCAAATTTAAATCATGGTGAACATAAGTCAATTACTGCAAAAGGATACCTTTCGAATGAAAGTTCTTAGGTTGGTTGCATCTCTCGAGTTACCCGATTGTTATGTCGCCGCGGGATTCGTCAGGAATATGGTGTGGGACTATCTTCACCAATATCCATCCACAAACCTTAATGATATTGATGTCGTGTATTTTGACAGACAGGAAACTAATGATTCGGTTTGCCAACAGGCCGAAAAGTCATTGCGGCGACAAGCCCCCGAAATAAACTGGCAAGTAAAGAATCAAGCGGTGATGCATCTTAAAAATGATGATCGTCCTTATGAAAATACCGTTGATGCTATGAGATTTTGGCCAGAAAAAGAAACTGCGGTTGGCGTTCAAATAGCAGCAAACAATCAAATTTATATTTGCGCACCATTTGGATTAGAGTCACTCTTTCGTGGAGAAATCACTTTTAATCCTAAACGGAATAAAACCTTGTTCTTAGATAGAATAGGATCCAAGCAATGGCAAAACATATGGCCTGAACTGAAAGTCGTTTTATGATACGTCAAGCGAGTTGGAGAGTAGTGTATGCCCCACAAACATGAAGGCAGCTGTCACTGTGGCAAAGTCACGATTTCAATCAAGCTGTCTCAGCCCTTAGACAATTACGCTCCGAGAGCCTGTGATTGTGACTTTTGTACAAGCAGAGGTATAACTTATCTTTCTGCATCACAAGCGACGGCTGAAGTGTGCAGTTTGTTACCACTGAAGAAACTCAAACAAGGTTCCAGACAGGCTCAATTTCTTAGTTGCGTCAATTGCGATTCGGTAGTTGCGGTGGTGTTTCTCTTTGAGTCGGGGCATAGAGGAGCTGTTAACGCGGCTTTGCTAAATGAAAAAAGGCTATTACAACAAGCAGTAACCGCATCGCCAAAATTATTAGATCCGATTGAGAAAGTCGAGCGATGGCAGCAGTTTTGGATGCCTGTCAGGCTACGCGAAGGTTAGTTGAGGTTAATTATCGAATTTAGAACAAAATAGCATATCAGGCTATTCTGACGGGCAGTCGCCTCGACCCCCAGGTACCAGCCTTATCGGTAAATACACCGACAATCGGTGTTTGACATTGTGAACAACATGCGCTTTTATCACCTTTCATTTCAATATTCCAGTCACTCAACTGATACCAATCTCTGCCAATCAAAAGTTGACCACAATGGTGGCAATAACTACTGGCGCTATTTTTGTCATGTGCGTTTCCGGTATAAACATAACGAATGCCATTTTTTAGAGCAATATCTCGGGCTCTCTGTAAAGTCGATAAAGGGGTTGCCGAAATGTCTCGCATTTTCCAGTCCGGATGAAAGGCAGTAAAATGCATCGGCACATCGGTTCCAAGGTTTTTAAAGACCCACTGACTCATGGCTTCAATTTCTTCATCGGAATCATTTTTTCCGGGGATCAAGAGGGTGGTGATTTCAAACCACACATCGGTTTCTTTTTTCAAGTAAACCAAAGTATCCAAAACGGGTTGTAGATGGGAGCCGGTAATTTTATGGTAAAAGCTTTCATCAAAGGCTTTAAGGTCAACATTGGCCGCATCCATGGCTGCAAAAAATTCAACTCTTGGTTGTTCACAGATATAACCAGCGGTGACCGCCACGGTTTTGATATCTTGTTTCCGACAAGCCGCAGCTACGTCAATGGCATATTCATGAAAAATCACTGGATCATTGTAGGTGAAGGCAATACTGGCGCAACCAGACTCTTTAGCGCTATTAGCGATTTGCTCGGGAGACGCAAACGAAGCTAATTTATCCATTTCACGGGATTTACTGATGTCCCAGTTTTGACAAAATTTGCAAGCGAGATTGCAGCCTGCAGTGCCAAAAGAAAGTACTGATGAACCCGGTAAAAAATGATTAAGCGGTTTCTTTTCGATGGGATCGATACAAAAACCACTGGAGCGACCATATGAGGTTAAAACGATTTGTTGATCAGAATTTTGCCGAACAAAACAGAGTCCTCGCTGGCCATCTTTTAATTTGCAATAACGAGGACAAAGATCGCACTGAACTCTGCCATCATCTAACAGATGCCAGTATTTGGTGCTGTGGCAAAATTCATTCATAGCAGAATACCTCTGTCTAATTAACCTCAACTCGGGATAAGAGTAGCCAGTAATCCCTTAAAGTATCTGATCAAATAAGGGCTCATTGGCCAGTACCAGTATTTTAGTGACTATCAAGGCAAGTTTGTGCGTTAATAGCAAGCGATTGAAAGCAAACTTAACGGGTCGAGTCGCTAAAAGACTGATGCTGGATGGTTGCTCTTATCCCGAGTTGAGGTTAATTACTAGCATGGGCTTTTGTAGCTAATTATTCAACCGTTTTTAACCTTGCAATATTTGATTTATTCAATAATTAGCTCATAATTACTAGAGCACTAAACGCTTGGATACATTATGAATATCAGACCCCCAGCAGTTGCAGATACGTTTTACACCGGTAACGGCGTAGAGTTAGCGGCGCAAGTATCTGATTTTATAGGTGTTGACGTGACCTCCGAGATTATTCCAAAAGCCTTAATTGTGCCTCATGCGGGTTTCATCTATTCCGGTGGCACCGCAGGGAAAGGTTACGCTTTAGTCAAAAAATTAGCTTCAGTGGTCAAAAAAGTCGTTTTAATCGGTCCTTGTCATCGGGTTTGGATCCAGGGAATAGCCATCCCAGATTGTGATTATTTTGCTACCCCGTTAGGAAAAATAGAAATCGATTCTGACTGCTTATCACAGTTAGTAAGATTTCCTCAGGTGATCATTTCCGACCAAGCTCATGAGCAGGAACACTCCTTAGAAGTCCAACTGCCCTTTTTACAATCTATTTTTCTTCAATTTCAATTAATTCCACTAGTCGTGGGTGAGGTTACCGTCGATGAGCTGGCTGAGGTACTGGAGTTCTTATGGGGCAATCAAGAAACTTTGCTGGTGATCAGTTCAGATTTAAGCCACTTTTTGGATTATGACGCGGCAGTTGCGATCGACGCAAAAACCAGTAATGCCATTGAAAATTTTCATTCAGATTTAATTAGTCAGGACATGGCTTGTGGAAGTGCTGGGATCAAAGCGCTGCTTAAGGTGGCAAAAACAAAAAATCTTCACGCAAAAACCATTCAACAATGTAACTCAGGTGATACCGCCGGCAGCAAAGACCGAGTGGTCGGGTACGGGGCTTATGCCATCTACTAAAAAAAACTCTAAACTTGCCCCCAAAGATTGGCAAACTTTGCTTAATGCGGCAAGACATGCCATCAAATATGGCCTCACTTATAAGAAAGCCCCATTAATGGAGTTAGAAAAATACTCCAATAGACTTCAACAGCCAGGCGCTTCGTTTGTTACGCTCAAGGAATCGAATGTACTTAGAGGCTGTATTGGCTCGCTGGAAGCCCATCAACCTCTAATCCAGGATGTGGCTGAGCATGCCTTTGCGGCGGCTTTTCGAGATCCGAGGTTTGCGCCCATCAATCATATCGAAGAGCCGGTGGTTCATATCTCAATTTCTGTTCTGTCCCCGAGCGAAGCAATAAGCTTTGATTCAGAAAGCGATTTATTGTCACAAATTGAAGCAGGCAGCGATGGGCTTACATTAGAATATCAGAACAAAAAGGGCACCTATTTACCGAGCGTTTGGCAGCAGCTTCCTGATAAGCAGGAGTTCTTAAATCATTTAAAACAAAAGGCAGGATTGCCGGTGGATTTTTGGAGTGATGATATTAAGATCTCGCGGTATTTTACTCAAACGATTGATTAGAATGAACAGGTTCTAGTACCTCGACACAGGGATTTTGACTAGTTCAGCCAACAAGTGAGTGCAAGGCGTGACTCGAAGAC
>CAZOBX010000090.1:0-20275 GCA_964578045.1 uncultured Kangiella sp.
TGCGAGTTGCGAGTTGCGAGGATATGATGGCCGTCAAGCGATTTAACGAGACAAGATTTTGAGTATTTGGAAAAAAACTTTCAATTTAGAACAATTGAACGCCTCTCGCAACAACACCATGGTGGAAACCCTCGGCATTATGGTAACCGAATTCGGTGATGATTATTTGTGTGCAACCATGCCGATCGATCAACGAACCCATCAACCCATGGGAATTATGCACGGCGGCGCATCGGTTGCATTAGCTGAAACAGTCGGCAGTATCGCCGCCAATTTGGCAGTGGATAACGATCATTATTGCGTTGGATTGGATATCAATGCCAATCATCTTAAAGCAGTCAGAAGCGGGCTGGTTTACGCCACTACTCGACCAATCCATTTAGGTAGAAGTACCCAGGTCTGGGATATTCGAATCAAAGATGAAAATGAAAGACCCGTTTGTATTTCACGATTGACGATGGCGGTTTTAAAAAAATAGGCTGCGGACTGTTGGTTTTTCAGCCCTTCGAGTCAAGTCTTTTTCTATCGCACTTAGCACTTAGCACCTAGCACTTAGCCCGTGGTGCGTAGCTAGTTTTTTACTTGCCAATCTAAAGTTTCACCAGCAAAAAACGGTACAATGGGTTTACCGTTGGGTAAAAGGATTTCATTGGGTACTTGCCAGGCCTGTTTGACTAAAGTAATCGTCCCGTCGTTACGATCTAACCCATAGAAATCAGCGCCGTAGTGACTGGCGAAGCCTTCTAATTTATCCAGGCAGTCGAGCTCTTCAAACACTTGAACATAGAGCTCCAAAGCGCTCCATGCGCTGTAACACCCGGCACAACCGCAAGCAGTTTCTTTGCTATTTTTTTCGTGTGGTGCGGAATCGGTGCCTAGAAAAAATTTGTTGGAGCCCGAAGCAACGGCTTGTCTAAGTGCTTGCTGATGAATATTACGCTTAAGAATGGGTAGGCAATAATTATGCGGTCGAATTCCACCCACTAATAAATCATTTCGATTTAACAATAAATGTTGCGGCGTAATAGTTGCCGCAATATTATCGCTCGCCTGACTGACAAAGGCTACCGCGTCTTTGGTCGTTATATGCTCCAAAACGATCTTTAAGTCAGGAAAACTATGGACAATTTTATCTAATATCGTCTCGATAAAAACCCTTTCTCGATCAAAGATATCAATCTCCGTTTCGGTCACTTCTCCATGGATTAACAGGATCACTCCTTCATCGGACATGGTTTGCAATACCGGATACAGCACTTCAATCTCCTTGACGGCAGCCTCTGAATTGGTAGTCGCCCCAGCAGGGTAGAATTTTATTGCTGGAATTCCAGCTTTTTTTGCATCAATAACCGTCTGTGAGCTGGTCAGATTCGTTAAATACAAGGTCATCAAGGGATCAAACTGATTTTTATCGGGTACCGCATTCATAATACGATTTTTGTATTCAATGGCCATTTGCGCATCAGTAATCGGTGGCACCAGATTAGGCATTACAATTGCCCGGCGGAAACAACGAGCGGTGGCCGCGACCGTTTCAGCTAAAATATCGCCATCCCGAAAGTGTAAGTGCCAGTCGTCAGGCGCTTGTAGTATTAATTCTTGCATTGGGTAAAACTCTTCTGGTTGGATGCTCGTTAGTTTAGCACTTTACCTTTTTGGAATAACCCTGTTTGACAGATTTCTTGATTCTTTCCACATGACATGGTAATTAATAGGACTGCATTTAATAAACTATACTATTAAAACAAGAGTCTGCCGTATTTAGAGATGAAATAACTACCTTGACCAATCTGCCTAAACAATTCTATAAAAAACTCTATTTCCTCTCAAATAGGCGACAAAACAGGCACAAACTCGGCTGTTTGCTGGTTTCTATTTTAGTTTTGTTTAGCCAGATTTCAATCGCTGTAGAAAATCAGCAAAAAATCCAAATTAAGCACATTAACTTGTCTAATTCTTCAGACGGGCAAAGAACTGGAAACAACTATCATTATTTACCAGATCCAACCCAACAATTAACCTTATCAGATGTTTATCAGGCAGATAACTGGCAAGATCCGATCCCTGATGTTACTAATCGAGGCTTTTCGCCTGCGTTAACATGGATGAAATTTGCCTTGGATAATTCCAGCGAGCAAACAATCAACCTGATTCTGGAATATGTAGACCCAGCGGTCGAAAGCATCGATATTTATCACCGGAGGCTAAACTCTGATGATAAATTTTCTCATATCAACTTCGGGTACAGTAAACCGGCCTCAAGTCGGGCAATCTCCTTTTATCGCCCGGCCTTTCCAATTGAAGTACCAGCAAATTCTAGCAGTGAGGTTTATCTACGCATTTTTGCTGGTAACGATTTTCCAATGCACAGTTTTACTGCGATGCGAATTTGGAAAACAGAATCTTTTTATCGCACGACTCAAATTGAAATGTCACTAATTGTCATGTTGATCGTCACAGAAATACTGATGGGGCTAGCAACATTAATCGTTTTTACCATATCTCGCGATAACCTTTTTCTTTTTTATTCTTTGTTTGCGTTTGCTGCGGCAGCAATGTTTACCAGTACGACTGGTCTATGGCCCTATTTTATCGCCACTGATGGATATCAACTCAGGACGGTTGTACTGCACATCAGTTTGGCGCATATCACTGCGATTTTGTTCGTAAGAAGTTTTTTGAATATCAGGCAGTACTCCGTGTTATTAGATTCAACATTAATAGCGATATTGGGTATCGCAATCACAGGGGCGCTACTCAATATATTGGGCTTTCCTTATTATTCAAGGATTATCATCGATTACACGGCCTTTGCCTATGTGCTATTGGTTCCCCTTGGAATATATGCCTGGAAAAAAGGAATTCCACACGCATTACTTTTTACCATCAGCTGGTTAGTCTTTATTATCGGGATGTTGTTTGCGTCGCTCCGGTTAAGAGGTTATTTGCAAGACTCTTTTCAAGCACAATGGATGCTGTATATCGGCGGCTTTGTCGAGGCCTTCTTGTTAACCACTATCATGGTTCTTCATCTCAAAGATATACAAAAAGATAAAAGCACGATAGAAGCAAAACACAAAGAACATCTGATAAAATCAGCCGACGAACTCATTCAAAAAGTAGAACAACAAACCAGGCAACTGCAACAGGCAAAAGAAGCTGCGGAAAAGGAAGCCCGAGTTGATATGTTGACTAATTTGATTAATCGACGAGCTTTTACCGAATTAACCAACCAGTCGATCTCTCGCGCTAAACGTAATAATCCGCCAAGTCTGTTTCTTGCGATGCTCGATATTGACCATTTTAAAAAAGTGAATGATAACTATGGGCATGCGGTAGGTGATGAGGTGCTAGTCGCCGTTGCCCAGGTTCTCAAAGACACTGTTCGGGAAATCGATATCGTTTCCCGCTTAGGAGGAGAAGAATTTGCGGTGGTCATGGAAGATAATGACATTGATGGGGCGCTAACCCTGTGTAAACGTTTACGAGAGGAAGTCGAAAATCTTCAAACGTCAGTCGAAAATAAGGATATTTCGGTCACCATATCAATTGGCCTCGCCAGCTGGTGTGATGCATATAATCTGGATACCTTTTTAGTCAAAGCAGATAAGGCGCTTTACAAAGCTAAAAATTCAGGTCGGAATCAGGTGGTCTTCGATCATTAGGCCCAGCAAATCAATGATTGGCCTTGTTTGCTTTTGAACAGCCTGGAATAAATTTCGAATATATCTTGTCAAAACCATCCGAACACACTATATTGTGCCGACTGATAGAATATTCACCATATCTAGTAATATGCTGTAATCCTATCCTTCATTTTATTTCGCTTTAAAGTCAGGGAAACTGGTGAGAATCCAGTACTGTCGCGCAACGGTATTAAAAGCCAATCGCTTTTTAAGTCCGATACCTACTTTAATTCTAAACATCAATTAATCATTTCGCCTCGCGTCAAGGCACTGGATTATCGGATCAATCCGTTTTCCTGTTCTGCGCGAGCATAACGTCTCAAAAAGAGGGAAAACATGCTCGAATCTAATCCAACGACAACAAAACAAGAAATATCCTCTAATATTCCTTCTAATTTACGTCCTCAAACGCAAAAACAAACATCGTTAGCAGCGCTTAGTTCAAACTACTCAGTAATACGGCGTAATGGCAAAAGAACCCCATTTGACCTCGATAAAATATCAGTCGCTCTGAGCAAAGCTTTTCTGGCGGTAGAAGGTAGCCAGGCGGCAAAATCAACTCGCATTCATCAGGTGGTAGAAAGCCTCTCCGAACAAATATTTCAAGCGCTGATCCGTCGACTGCCTGAGAGTGGGGTGATGTACATTGAAGATATTCAAGATCAAGTAGAACTGGGATTAATGCGCGCAGGCGAACAAAAAATCGCCCGCGCTTATGTGTTATATCGTACCGAACGAAGCAAAGAAAGAAAGAAACAAGAGCAACAAAATAAGCCGTCCAAACCAAAAACCGCTTGCTCAGTGGAAGTCACCCGCGATGATGGTCGCTGTGTCAAAATAGAGCACTCGGTAATTCTAAAGCAAATTGATAGGGCGATAAATGGCTTAAAGGATGTCGACACAAAAGCTGTTTACCAACAAACCATTAACAGTTGTTTCGATGGTATGAAGCACTCGGATTTAGCGGAAGCAATGGTGCTCAGTGCTCGTTCATTGATTGATCAAGAACCCAATTACAGCCAAGTTTCGGCTCGATTGTTACTTGCGAATTTGGCGATTGAAGCACTCAATTTTGTCCATCGTTCCGATCTTAGTTTTGGCGAATCCAATACCGACAATATCTACAAAGATTATTTCTCTGACTATTTGAAAACCGCCAGCAAGTTAAAACTGTTAGACCAAGAACTCACTCGTTTTGACCTCAATAAACTGAGCGCAGCGATTAAACCCGAACGGGATTTATTGTTTAATTACCTTGGATTACAAACCTTATACGACCGCTATTTTATCCAGAGTGACGGCGTTCGTTTTGAATTGCCACAGGCATTTTTTATGCGAGTAGCGATGGGCTTAGCGATCAATGAAGTCGACAGAGAAAGCAGGGCCATCGAATTTTACGAGTTATTGTCTTCTTTTGATTTTATGAGTTCTACCCCAACCCTGTTTAATTCTGGTACTTTAAGACCGCAATTGTCTTCTTGCTATTTGACAACGGTGCCCGACGAGCTTTATGGGATCTATAATTCGCTACGAGATAACGCAATGTTATCAAAGTACGCAGGAGGACTCGGCAATGACTGGACTCCGGTGCGAGGAATGGGAGCTCATATCGTGGGTACCAATGGCAAGTCACAGGGTGTGGTTCCTTTTCTAAAGGTCGCCAATGATACCGCGGTGGCAGTCAATCAGGGCGGCAAACGCAAAGGGGCAATGTGTGCCTATCTGGAAACCTGGCATATCGATATCGAAGACTTTCTCGATCTTAGAAAAAATACGGGCGATGAAAGACGCCGTACTCACGATATGAATACCGCGAACTGGGTACCGGATCTTTTCTTAAAACGAGTTTGCGAAGAAGCAGAGTGGACATTATTTTCGCCGGAAGAAACCCCCGACTTACATGAATTATCCGGTAAAGCCTTTGAAAAAGCCTATCAAGCGCACGAAAAGAAAGCCGCAAATGGCGAACTTCGTATTTACAAAAGGGTAAACGCGGTCGATCTCTGGCGAAAGATGTTAGCTATGATTTTCGAAACCGGACATCCCTGGATCACCTTTAAAGATCCTTGCAATATTCGTTATACCAATCAACACAAAGGCATCGTACACAGTTCTAACTTGTGTACTGAAATCACCTTACACACCAACGAAAAAGAGATAGCGGTGTGTAATTTGGGCTCGATTAACTTAGCCCAACACATGGATAAAAATGGTCTGAACAAAGCCAAATTAGAAAAAACCATCACCACTGCGATGCGCATGTTAGACAATGTGGTTGATTACAATTACTACAGTGTGCCGCAAGCAAGAACCTCTAATTTACAACATCGACCGGTTGGCTTAGGTTTAATGGGTTTTCAGGATTCGCTCTATATTCAAAATATTGCGTACGCCAGTGATCAGGCGATTGAGTTTGCCGACCATTCGATGGAACTGATTAGCTATTACGCGTTAAAAGCTTCCTCGGATCTAGCCAAAGAGCGTGGCGCTTATTCGAGTTTTGAAGGGTCTTTGTGGAGCCAGGGTATACTGCCAATTGATTCTGCCAAAAAGCTCGGCGAAGAGCGGGGTAATTATTTCGATCAAAACCTGGATAGCCAACTGGATTGGACTTCTCTAAGAGAACAAATTCAACAAGTCGGCATGCGAAATAGTAACTGCCTGGCGATCGCGCCAACCGCCACCATTTCCAATATCTGCGGCGTCAGTCAATCCATCGAACCCACTTATCAGAATATATATGTTAAATCGAATCTCTCCGGTGAGTTTAGCGTAGTCAATCCACATTTAATCAACCGTCTAAAGGCGCTCAATATCTGGGATGAGGTTATGAATGCCGATCTTAAATATTTTGACGGTTCTGTTCAGGCAATTAGTCGGATCCCGGATGAAATCAAATTGGTTTATACCACCGCGTTTGAAGTCGATTCTCGCTGGCTAATTGAAGCCGGTTCCCGACGTCAAAAATGGATCGATCAGGCACAGAGTCTCAATCTTTATATGGCAGAGCCTTCCGGCAAAAAGCTTGATCAACTGTATAAATTAGCATGGGTTAGAGGATTAAAGACCACTTATTATTTGCGCTCTCTCGGTGCAACACAAATGGAAAAAAATAATGACGAGCGGCAATCAAACCTTGAGACTTCCACTGCTAAAGTCTGTTCGATTCTTGATCCGGATTGCGAAGCCTGTCAATGAACGTTTTATCGAGAACAACGACCGTTAGGAGCGGCGTCTCGCCGCGAAGCGATGGCAAAGGTAGTAGAGAGCTATTTGATTCAGTGGCATTTGAATCTTTGGCCATTTTTCGCGGCAGAGACGCCGCTCCTACCAATTAGGAATGCCTAACTCTTTGCTTCTGTGTGAAAGTTATTTTGGTCATTAAAACTTTATAATAAAGGAACTGACAAATGTTAAATTGGGAAGATCCTATCGGTGCATTTGCTGCACAAGATAATCAAGAATCGTCTTTATCGAATAGTAACAAACTTTCTGAGAAAGAGACGTCAACGTCGGTACAACTAGAATCATCCATTGTCACGGGTGAAAAACCTCAAGTTGCTAACTTAGAACCGGTGCGTGTAGAAGACAAGCGCATCGTTAATGGCTCGGGCGACATCAATCAACTAGCGCCTTTTAAATATCCTTGGGCGTGGAATTTTTGGTTAAACGCCAACAAAAATCATTGGACACCTTTGGATATTAATATGACTAAAGATGTCTCCGATTATCATCACAAGTTAACCGTTGAAGAAAAACATCTTTATGAAAACGTGTTGGCATACCTGACAACTTCCGATATTTTAGCGATGCGAAATGTCGGCTTAGCGGTGATGGAAAAAATGACCGCGCCTGAATTGCAAATTTACCAGGCAAGGCAGGTTTATGAAGAAGCCCTGCATACCTGGACCTATCAACATTGCATTGAGTCGATCGGCATCGAGCAGAGTGAAATTTACAATCGTTATCGAGTGGTACCTCAAATCAATGCCAAAATCCAAATGGCCAATCAACGGCTAAACTCGGTATTACGCCCTGACATCGATTTAAAGGATAAAGATGAATTACATAACTTCGTTCATTCCTACTTATTTTTTGCCGGTGTTTTTGAAGGTTGTTGGTTTTATAATGGTTTTAGTCCGATTTTTGCGTTGCAACGCAGAGGATTGATGACCGGTACCGCGGAGCAACTGCAATATATTATGCGAGATGAAGTCTTGCACAGCGCTTTTGGTATACGAGTAGTCAATGAAATTATCAAAGAAGAAAATATGACCCTGGATAAAAATCGGTTACGCCAGATGTGGGATGAAAGTGAAGCCTGTGAAATCGATTATGCCAATTATATTCTGAAAGATCCTATTTTGGGATATAACGCAGAAGACCACATCGAACAGTTTCGTTTTATCGCCAACCGACGCGCTAAACAACTGAAAATTGAGGAACCTTTTCCCGGCGCTAAAAATACACTCAGTTGGTTAGACGAACAGGCTAATATGCGGAAAGAAAAAAACTTTTTTGAAACCCGGGTGACCGAGTACCAAACTGGGGCTGCATTGAATTGGGAGTAGTTAACCTGAACTCGGGATAAGAATAGCCAGCACACTCTTATAATTTTCAGTATAATATATTAAATAACAGCGAGTTAGGAAAAATCTAATGCTGAAATTTGGGTCAGTACGACTAATTTAGTGGCTATCAAGGCGAGCTTCCTCAGTAATAGCGAGCTATTGGAAGTAAGCTTAACGCGGAGAGTCGCTAAATTAGTTGTGCTGGATGGTTATTTTTATCCCGAGTTCGGGTTAGTTACTATATACAGTCATCAAACCAAAGTAGATATGTTCAACCAGATAAATCTAACCATCAAAGCGATTGCCGGGCAGGTCAAAAACCGCACCATGGTTTTAAAACTGAGAGATTATATTGAATTGGTTGAATGGACAGTTTTTTGCGTCCTGCAAAAACTGCATACATCACATCCTTGCGAATAATCGGTAATGCCATTGTTTATCCCAACAAATCGAAACTACCACCGTATCTTTCAACGACTTTTGACCGTCTTAATCTACAAAAAGAAAACTGGCTCAATCAGGTACAGTCCTTCGGCGGGAAGGATTATCGATTGGTTGGCAGCCTTGACAGACTTAAAGAAAAAACCAGGGAGCTGGGTCGTCAATGGCTTAAAGGGATCCACCCCATCCAATTGCTGTACAAACCTTCCCCTCAATCAATCCACACTCGCGTACCAAACGCAGATTATCTTATTCTTCGAGAGAATGGCTAACGCGTAAAAAAGAGCAAAAGCCTTTTCCGCCGTTCAAAACCGCCAAATAATGGCACTCGCCAAACGACGACAGAAACTATTTCCGTGTGTTTGCGTTTGTGAATTCAGCTAGTTCTATATTCACCTTCTGCAATCGTGATATCGTAGCCACCAACCGCCTTCCGTAATTCGATACGTGCACACGTTCGTAAATCCCCAAACTCCGATAGCTGTTCACTAGTTATATGATTGTCTGATGTTCTGCTGTACTGCTCTAAGAAGTTAGAAATAATAAAATTTCGGAATTTATGTAATGATTCACGAGTTGATTTTGGCAAGTACAAACCAGATTTCTCCGAAAATTTCTGATTGAAAGACTCAACAAAATTGCTAGCCTTATCTAAACTAAATTTCGGATTATTTCCCTTCGGGTCAATAATCATTGATTTCTCATCGCCACTTAAAGATGCACATACAAAAAGCGACCACATATCCTGAATCGCATCGAGCTGCCTTATTGCAAGTTCTTTTTTATATTCATCTCGTCTAGAATTTAGCGCTAAATCACGTTTGGTTTCTTTCTGGAATAGTTCGAATTCTTTTTTTAAAGAGTTTTCTACTAGAATTTTTACCAAATACCCAACAGCACCTAACAGGACAGCGGCACCACCGAGTGCTGCTATAATTGTATTCAGGGTATGCATATTCATTTCACCTTAAGGCTTGTTCTTGCCATCAAGCCTAACGCTGCCATAACTGGATTTTGTGAAGGGCAGCGTAACAAAATTCCACGTTTACGGCCTTGTTAGGAAAATTTTAAGACATTGGAAGCGAATAGACTTTTATAACCAATAGTGTTGCAGCCAATATTACTCCAATAACGAGTGCTACTTGAGTCGCCTTTTCCGAAATTCCCTTTAGTTTATGCCACTTTCTTTCGAGTGTATTAGATCCGTCCTTTCGTTCCGGATCAACAAGGACCGCTCGATAGTAACTCCATTGTGCATCTGCATAGGAGTTAAATACTCCAGATCCGACAGAAATAGCAAAGAAGCAGCCAGAAAGGATAATAAGCCATTTCTGAAAATCGTTTGCAGCAAAACCTTCACTAGTTATCAATAGAAATAGTCCAGCAATTCCTGCAGTCGAAAGATTCATGGCACGACCACGCGCTTCGATAGATGATTTGGCGGCACGTTCATGATAGTACTTTGGAGTTTCTTCGCTCATGACTTCTATCCTTAGTTTGCCAAACGGCCTGCCAATTATCTGCGAGCCGCGAAGCGGATCGTCAGATGCATTGGCTTGTTAGGCGGCACTGCGACTACCACCAACACACTACTCGCTAAATGTCCTAGCGAAGAGTCCTTTCAATGTCTCGACAGCTATGTTCTCGGTGGAGTTGGACAACAAAATAACGAGAACGCCCTCGTCGACGAAGCGATACAGTGCCGCAAAGCCACCTATTGCGTCATCGGCGCCTGTGTGTACCTGTGCGTTCGTACCCCGCGAGGTTTTTACTAATTGCCATCCATAGCCATAGGCTCTCGTTTCACTCACGGTCGCATGCGGCTTGAAGAGTTCGCCGACACTAGCACTGGAGAGCACTATCGCTCTATCGAGAGCCTCACTCCAGCGATACAAATCACCTACGGTACTTCGTAGACCGGTGGCGCCACGATAGCCCCAGTTCGCTGCGGCAATTCTGGGGTTTTCCTGTCGCAAACTTGCCGCAACAACATGTTGAGGTGAGGTCGAGGCAACACCCCAAAATCCCGTACGGGCCATGCCTGCGGGTTCCAACAGCTGCGACTGGACATATTCCTCATATGGGAGGCCGGACACCCTTGCGATGATTATTGCGAGCAAGTTGTAACCATCGTTTGTATAGAGGTACTCGTCACCGGGAGGATGCAACAAAGGCAGGCGCATGATCGCCTTTACCGCTTCCTTCGCATCAGCAATGCCATCTGCTGCATAGTTCACACCCAAACCTGATGTGTGAGCCATCAGCTGACGAATAGTTATGGCGTGTTTGTCCTCTGGAATGCCTGTGAGATACTTGCCAACTGAATCTGCGATTTTCAGTCGCCCCTGCTCTTGTAATCTAAGAATAGCTGCCGCCGTCACATTCTTGCTGACGGACCCCAACCAGAATTCCGTGTTGACTGTCAACTTGGACCGCGCTGGCGCGTAGGCCCTCTCAAGAACCACTCTTCCCTGACTGGCAATCAAAACCGTTCCTGAAAATCCAGCCTTAGCCTGGGAGTGAAGGTATTCGTCGATTTTGGCAGGTCGGAGCGCAAGAGAATGATTACCATCCGAATCATCTCGCCGAGAGGCGCAGCCGGTCAACAAGGCGACCGCCAGAAGCGTGAATAGCCACACTGCGGACTTTTGGCTCATATGCATCATCTCCTACCACGATGTGAATGCGGATGTTGCTGAAACGCCAGCTGACTGAGTAGATTTCGGAAACAAAACAACAAAACAAGACACTCCGATAATAGTCATTATCTTACATCATTTACCCCCAATCTCTCAAACAGGTTTAAGAAACCCTCGATTGGTTGATGATTTATAATGAATTACAATCACTTCACTCAGCATTTTCAAGGAAGAAGAATGGCTATCCCAAGAAGAGAACTGGTCGATTCAGAAACGCCTGGCTTTTATCATTGCATCTCTCGGTGCGTACGACGTGCCTATTTATGTGGCGATGATCCGTTTACCGGTCAAAATTGTGATCACCGTAAACAGTGGATTGAAAAACGCACACTTGAACTCGCTTCAATCTTTGCTGTGGAGCTATACGCTTACGCCATCACGGACCGATTTTTGCTCCTGCAAAAACGGCATACCGTCCATCCATGGACATAACAACCACTATCATCTGGTCCTCTCTTTAGATCCGCTTGCACCGAGGCAGTGGAGCGATAGCCAAGTCGCCGAAAAATGGTTACTCGCTTATCCAGGCTTTCTTGATGAAGCTGGAAATGAGCAGCAACGAGAATTAAAAAGCAAGCAATTATGGAAGATAAGAAAAAGCTGAAATCCTACAGAGAGCGATTAGGCAGCTTATCCTGGTTTATGTCTCGGCTGAACGAGCCTTTGGCTAAAACCAGTAATTTTGAAGAGGGTGTCAAAGGGCGATTCTGGGAAAGTCGTTTTACTTCTGTGGCATTGTTGGATGAATCAGCGGCGTTGTCGTGTATGTGTTATGTGGATCTAAATCCTATCCGAGCGGGTATTGTGCAGGACTTACAGTCTTCTCTATTTACCTCCATTCAAAAACGGGTAAAGGCACTATCCATCAACCGCTCTTTATTGAACAAACCGATCGCGCCAATCGCTTATGGCACTCATGGCCGCGCGATTCAATTCAAATTGGGAGATTATATTGAGTTGGTTGAGTGGACTGTTTTTTGCTCCTGCACCAAAAGTAGGTGCTTTAGGCGAAAACAGCATACATCACGTCCATGTGAATAACAGGGAAATCCATTGTTCATCCTCACAAAGCCAAAATGCCTATGCCTATTAAAAGCCTCTTATTGAACATGAACCTACAGTCCGATAACTGGTTGAAACAAATCTTAATTCTTGGTGAAGACCATCGATATGCGATAGGGTCAATTGAGCGGCTCAAGGACAGGGCCAGTAAAATAGGAAAGAAATGGCTCAAAGGAATGACGTCAACTAGAAAGCTCTACATAAACCAATAATTTTTTACTCTTCGAAATCTAAAATTTCCATAATGACCGTTTGGTCAGAATAACTGTTGGCAAGCAATCAGACTTCTCTCGCTTTTTCGATAGTTCATTGCCGTTATCCCATCAAATCTTCAGCCGCATTACCCTCATGATTAATCGAGACGAATAATGACTGTTTATCGGTCGAAGTTGTGGGAGCTATTTTAAATCGGTGTGTCTGTTATTGTTTGGCAACCGGTTGTTAGGCCGAATTTGAATGGAACTTTGCACCTTTTAGCAACAGCCAAAAGCCAAGTGTGACCTCATAGATGCCCATAGGAACCATAAGAGGGACATAAAATGATTTCGCCGCAGCTGGGAAGAGAATTATCGAGACAGCAGCAGTCGTTAGCATCAAGGAGGCAATTACACCCAAACCGGCCAGTACTTTGGGCACATAACCCGACTTCAGTAGCAAGTAGGCGAAGACGGCTGACCCTAAACCAAGAAGTACGAATCCAAGGTTTAATCCAGCACCTTGGGCGCGAACAGCCACCTGGGCAAGGGAGTGCAATTGGCTTGTGTCGGCCGCCTTCAAGTAGTCAGCTCCGCTCACGAGTATAAGAGCAACCAAGCTGCCCATGATCGCAACAAAGTGGATGGCCACCTCTACAAGCCGCAAGAGCAGCGCAAGCAAGGCCAGGTTCCTATCCACCGGTCTCAGCAACACATTGAGAGCCCAAATCAACACAACAACGCCAATGAAAGTGACGAGGTCGGTGGCAATGCTGAAACGAAACAACTGCTCGTGCTCGATTATGTTCTGGGCGGTCTGTGTGGCGTCGCCGCGCACTATGAGAGTAGCCCGAACAAAGGACTCACCGAAGATTGCGGTAGCCATTGTAATAAGGTACATAGCGCCTGCGATTCTTGCTGCTAACGCTTGCGCAGCTTGCGTTGTAGTATTCGTCATTTGTGATCTCCCTAACAGACAGTTTATACATGATCTGAATGTGCGGCCTATTGCATCAAATATTGGGTAAGGCGTAGCTTCGTTAGACTAATTTCTCAATGATCTGGATATTAAAATTTCACCGAAAAGCCATAGAAAAATCCTAAAAACAAATCCAAAAGACACTCAGTTACAACTTATCGTAAACAGGTACTATTCCCGAATTTTTGAACCTTTTAGTAATAACCAAATCATAAATATCAACTCTCCAAAAAATGTAATCATTAAGTATTCTGTATTGTAACCAGGAAAAAGAAGCGGCTTTAAATGATATTCTATTAAATAACCTATACCTGCTAGTATCAATAAAATACCTATTATTTTAGGAACGTAATTCGACTTCAAAACTAAATATCCCAAAAGCCCCAGGTGCATACTGAAAAATACGAATCCAAAGTTCCATTCAAAACCAACTGTCTTGACGTTAAACATAATTTGAGCGTGCAACTGTTCTGTACTAAATACTGTAAGATAATCAGCACCACTTATAAGGTGCCAAACTGTTAATTGGTTGAGTAATGCGACGAGTCCAATAATCGTATAGATTAATCTGAACCACGCGGTAAGCAACGAGAGAGATTTATTTACCGGTTTGAGAAAAACGTAAAGTGCCCAAGCAATTATAATATCGCTTATGAGCATTATTAAATAACTAAAAATACCGGAAAGAAATAGCTTTTTATTAGTCATTAGGTTAACGGCTGTTCCCGCTGAATCTCCCTTAACAATAAGCGATGGGAACACATAAAATTCCGCGTAAATACCAGTTATTACTGCAACCACTAACCCAAACCCTGCTATAAATGCGGCTTTGCTCACTGATGTTTCGCTGGTCTGCTTGGTTATCGCATTCAAGTCCACAGTTTTTACCATATCTGTGTATTTGGCATGTATACGTGCAAAATATAGGCCAATGATAACTTGCAATAAAATCAGATAGATACGTATTTCATAATATATATAGTGCTACAAAACGGCGAAATAAGCTAAAAATTTGTTGAAAAACCCATTGATACATTGCAATAGAAAATGTAATTATTTCTCATAAAATTTGCGAGTGAAAAACATTAGGACCGAATCAACTTAAAATGAATGAAAAATAACCCTATCGAATGACTATTTTTTGATATTAATAAGTAAAAGGAGAAAACGTACTGAGTGACGGTTGTGTGTCAAACTGAGACCCTCAGGCAATAAAACTGTGATGATTATTAACGTACGACTCTAGAGTGCCATTTTCAGCCGTAGAGACAACAGTACTTTAGGTGGTAGCTTTACTCGAAAGCAGCCAGTCAGAACACCGCCTTAAGCGGTGAGTAATAGTTGGCTAAAATGTGAAGCGAAGCGCAACCGAGCCAACTGTTACGAATCCGACTTTAAGGCCCCTGTTAAGTGCCTTTGTTTATTGGGTTATCTTTGTAGTAGTGATCGTTTATGTTCATTGAAATATGAAATGATGTCGAAATCGAATGTTGACCATGTGCAGATATTTCTTTTAGCCCAACAATGGAAACCGCAGCAACGGCTGGATATAATTTTCCTTTATTTCTTAATACTTTCTTGACCGTACTTTCAAACTGTTCTAAAAAATCTCTGTTTAAGCAAGTAGCACCAATTATAAGAATACCAGGTTTATCTATATCTATTTGCCCTCGAGAACTTGACAAGCATTTCTCAATTACTTTCTTCATTCTCCCTAAAGTCAGCTCAGTGTTAGTCCACTCTAAAGCTTCAGGACCTTTCACCTCTAAAAATAACTTTTCACTACCCGAGATTCTGATATATAAATCAGCTGTACGCTCACCATCTTTTTCTCCTGCTATATTAAATGCAATTCTATTTCCTGCATCAGTGATGTAACTAGCTGCAACCAGTTGTATCAATGAATGATAAAAATAAGCACAAATTTCATTTATTAATATTGGGAAATGAACATGCTCTTTCCAGCGTTCTAATAGACCAAGATACCCTTGTAAAAAACCTAGTGCAACGAGCGTTTGCTTATTCATTGTAAGCTCGTTCTTTTCAAGTTGATTTTTAAGCATCTCAATCGACCATGCTAATGGATTTTTTCTAAAGTATGGACTTTTACCATCGATAGAACGTTTAGCTGATGCTATATATTTATTAAAACGACCTCCAGATAAGAGGTTTAGCTCTGCAGATATCTGATTAAGACTTTCCACAGAAAGCTCGAGATTGCCCTCAGTTACTTTTTTAGGGGCAGTTAATTTAGATGATACTTCTAATTCTTGATCACATGTCACGACAACATCTTTACTGTTAAATACTGAAGAACCTACTAGGTACTTTCCTTTACTACCAAGTGTTATTGGCCTTTGCGGGAAGACCTCACCTTCAGGTAAAGAAGGAGTAATTGTTATATGCTGGCATTTAAAGCACTGTAAACCTATTCCAACAAAACATTCAGCTAAATAATTTTCTATCAATACGGAATCATCACACCCTTCACACAGGAGCGGTGATAATTTTTCACCGTCACGAATTACAATTGGAGCTTCTGAGCCTTGCACTAAGGTAGGACGTTCTGCAGTGATTCCTGTCATATATCAGTCCTTGTTTGGGATAAAAGGGTAAACGGTCTGTGGCACTTAACTATTATGCATAAGATCCGATTATTAAAATTATCAATTTCTACGATAATGCCATATTTTCCAATAATTTCAACGATTTATTCACTTTTTGAGTTTTTTCTTGACAGGTAAATTACGGAGCAAACTTACTTATAATACAATTAAATAAAATCTGTTCGATTTGTTTTTTTTAAAAACAACAAGATACAAGAGACCTTTAATATTCAAAGAAAAAATACGGACCTAATTAAGTTGAAATCTACAAAATTAGCCATATCGAATGACTGCTTTTCGTGCTTCCGAGGTAAAAGATGTTTACGTGTTAATTGACTGCTTAGGGTCCAGGCTGTGTGAAAACTCATTTAAGTGATTTTTTCGTCACTCCAATTCTCTTATGACGCAAGGCCTGCCGTTTAAACTGCATGATTTTAAGTCGATATTATCGATCGCTAAATATTTTGATCGCCGAGAACGCTTCTTAGACAGCCCTAAAGTCCGTTTTTTTTCGGTTATTTAAGGTGAGACATAGTGGCTAAGCTTGCATTGCCACTATCAGTGAGTTGACGCCGAGAATATTGATCATTCGTTTCATATTGTAAGCCAGGACATGCAAGCTCATTTCCGTACCGACATTGCGAAAACCTCTAGTAAGGAAATGGGTCGCTCCCATCCAATTTTTTATTGTTCCGAATGGATGCTCAACCGTTTGTTTTCGGATCAACATGATCTCTTTTTTTGCCTTCAGTTTCGCCTGCATTTGTTCCATTTCATCTTCATGTATCCATCGCTTCATTCGTCTGGGTTCTCGCTTGGATTTAGTGCACTGGGAACGAATTAAACAATCTCTACAGGCGATATGATTGTAGTAGCACTTGTGTTTTAAGCCTTTCTCAACCGTATCGTATGCATACCTTAATGTCTTTCCTGCCGGGCAGATATAAATATCATTGGATTGGTCATATTTAAACATTGAACGAGTCAATATTCCCTTGCCCTCTGTGCCAACTAACCCTTTAGAAACTAATGCCGTCATTCCATTATCTAACGTTTCTTTAATGTTTGGACGGCTGTAATAGCCTTTATCTGCGATGACAGTGATGTCCTTCTTATTTAATGCCGTTTGCGCTTCCTTCGCGACATTGCAGAGTTGACCTCGGTCGGGTGTGTTAGTCACTTCATGGTGAATAATCAGGTGATGTTTCGTGTCTACCGCGCTTTGCACGTTATAGCAGACCATTCGCGTCATTCCCTGAGTCTTCATCAACCGAGAGTCGGGATCGGTGGTTGATACTTGCTTGTCAGGGTGTTGCTTAACGGTTTCTTCTATATCTCTTAGTTCAGCAATTCGTTGTTTAAGCCAAGTGATTTTTTCCTCAATGGCGATATTTTCTTCATCGGTTTTAATACCAAGATCAGCTTGATCAAGTTGTTTAAAGTACGCGTCAATATTCTTTTCTATTCGCTCAATGAGGGACTTCATTTTCGTTGGTGTGAAATTGTTTTCTTTATTGTTAACGGCTTTGAATTTACTGCCGTCTATGACAACCATTGAGTCATCGAACATATTGAGTTTCCGGCACAACTCGACGAAAGTTCGGCAGGTATTTTTGATACCTTTCGCATTGTCCTTTCTAAAGTCAGCGATGGTTTTAAAATCGGGTGTAAGGCGTTCGATTAACCACATCAGTTCAACATTACGCTGTGTTTCACACTCTAGTCTGCGGGTCGATTGGATCCGATTAAGATAGCCGTAAACATAAAGTTTGAGTAATGTCGCTGGATCATATCCAGGTCTGCCGGTGTGATTCGGTTTAGTCCGAGCGAAACCAAGCTTTGCTAAATCGAGTTCATCAACGAATGCATCAATCACTCTAACCGGATTATCTTGGGAAACAAAATCATCGAGAGATTCGGGAAATAACGTGACTTGGGTTCGTCCTTGGCCTTGAATATAGTGAGACATATCAGCACGCTTCTTGTTATTATCTTGCTGAACATTATACCAAAAATGAGTTCGTCGATATATTTCTACTCAGACTGATTGATCATAACTACACCCTCTTTATTCCAAAAGGCGATCAATAGTTTTCACACAGTCTGGGTCAGGAGCCGCCAGTTGTGTTAGGTATACTGCCGACTGGAACCGGCCCAGGCTGTGTGAAAACATAATTCTGCAAATGTTTTCTGAATCTTTCGCGATAAAACACGCATTAGATTGAATTTGGTAGTGGATTCAGCACTGATTTTTTGAAAGATTCATGTAGCGACCCGTTCTAAATTTATTAGGCTACGTTTTCACACAGCCTGTGTCAATTGCAGACATTGCTTTTATTGATAAATCCTTTAAATTAATTGACTCCGCCTCCTTTTTTCGGTTTCCTTGCAGAGAATGGCCTATTCGAATGTGAGTTGTTTCTTAATTGCGTTCAGACATATCGAATGAATCGATAGACAATCCTAGTTCAACGGCCTTGCGAGCGTACCTAAAGCTTTTAACTTCCTGGTTGAACTCCTTCGAGTAGTATCTCAAGCAGGATATTTTGTCGATATTTTCTTCGTAAAATTTCTGGTTAGCTATGACTGTTGGGCCAATGGAGAGCTCTTTATCATTGAATTTGATTAAGTTTGGAGGGGTTAGTAAGCAGTGTGCTAATCGAAATATATCAAAACCGAAATATATATACGCAATTTCATTGCCATATTTTTTCAACGCTTCAAGAGCTTCATACTCGAAAACTACTTTCTCTTTATTGTGTTCAAATACATCGCTAAATCTAAGCTCGATTCCGTTGTTAATAAAATCCCCTGTATCACCTAACAGTTTAGCATATATATCTCTTGGGCTCCGAAGAGCCCTTTTTCCATCGATATAATCAGTTGAAGCTTCGAATTCCCTTAGATGCTCCATAAACCTGTCGAAATTATTGAACCAGCAAATTTCTACAGCGCCTGAAGTAGCGCACGGTTGTAGTATTGCTGGTACTTGCTTCTCGCATAGATATTCTATTGCTTCAACAAAATAGGTAACGGGGTCAACTGTTTGAAACGATTTATATAACAATGTAGGGAAAAGTATACAGCACACATAGCTTGCGTTAGCGCTATTTGGTGCGAAAAAGTCGTCGCTATACGATTCTAGCGAACTAAATTTATTAATGTAATCGTGCAGATAGCGATAGGGTTTACCATAGGTGCCGCAGCTCGAGCCAGAAGTCATCGCTATATCTATACCAAGCCAAGGAGTTCTAAAAAAGAGGCTCTCAGGATCTAGCATTTCGAGTGCTGCTGGGTGAAGAGAGTCTAAATCTATTCCTTCTTGAATTAAGAGGTGTCTTGGGGATTGAATTTGAATTTCCCAAAACCTTGCCCAACTCTCTAGTAAATGTTCATTTGAAAAACCAGCCTTTTTATTTATTTTCTGGTAGTCTCTCAAAATCTTAGCTTTAGGAAGAATCTTCTTATTTTCCATGTAAGTTAAAAAAGATTCATACTCTTCTGATATTAATAGGCCTAAATATTCGGAGTGAATTGCTTGCCAAAGGTGGATAGTTTCATGGATTATTCGTCTACCTATGTCTGGCTCAATCTTGCTTGAAAGAGGATCAACAAAAAAACAACAAAAACTTTTATTATCTGAGAGTTCTATCGGACAATCAGTACCTATGTCTATTGTCAAAGACAACATGTCGAATTGATCGGGCATCTTAAATCACTTAAAGGCAGATAATATTTTAGTAAGTACATCTCCATCAACATCTTTGGCTTCGTATTTTTCGGTGTTCCCTGTCTCGTCGATTACAATGACAAAACCTGAAGGAAGGGTAGTGCCTGCTGTAGGGCCATCTGTGTCGCCATGACTGTAGACGACGGACCCAGCGACAGTTTGGCGTAGCCAAAGCCGGAGAGCGCCGGCTCAAAACGAAGTTGCGCATTGGGGTTGAAGCCATCGGGAAAGACCCAGTCAGCCGTTGTCTGACCCGTTACATTGAATGTGTTGAGGCCAACATCGAAAACATCGAGCAAAGAGTTCA
>CAZOBX010000091.1:0-2828 GCA_964578045.1 uncultured Kangiella sp.
GATATGTTGAAGATATGAGTGACAGCATTGGTCAACTTAACAATCCAAGTCGTGATTTTCACTAGAAAAAGGAATGTCGTTAAAAAACGTAATCTTATTTTTGCCGTTCTCTTTTGAATAATAAAGAGCTTTGTCAGCTTGAAGGAAAAGGTCGGCTGTTGACTTTATCTCGGAAGATGTTGTTGAAATGCCGATACTGACGGTAACAAAAAAGGCTTCTCCGCGGTCATCAGTAAAGGCATATTGTTCTATATTTTCAGACATTCTTTGGGCAATAGCTAAACAGGTTTTACTATCGATGCGAGGCAAAAGACATAAAAACTCTTCTCCGCCGATTCGACCTACAGCATCTTCGATTCTTAATTTTGCCTGGCAAATGTCAGAGATCATTCGAATCACCTGATCGCCAAAGGGATGTCCATATTGATCGTTAATGTTTTTAAAATTATCAATATCTAAAAGTATAATTGATAAACTTCCTTTTTTACCAGCTAAAGATTTTATCTGTTTTTCGAATAACTGAAAAATATAGCGCCTATTAAACAATCCGGAGAGTGAGTCACGAATAGACACCGCAATGACCTTATTGGTATATCGTCTTTGTAAAATAAATGCAACCAGAATAATGAGTACAAGCACAACTGACAGTATCAAAAGATAACTTTGATAGGTGGCGTTTTGCAGCTGTTGTTCTGCTTGAAGTGATTGGACTTTTGCCCGTTGTTGAAGCAGTTTTATTTCGGAATCACGGCTTTCTATTTCATAGGTTGTACGTAAATTGGTTAAGCGTTCGGTTGAGCTTTCAGTTAGTCTTTTATTCTGTTTTTGATAGTATTCGGTAGTTAGTTGGTAGGCACCAACATAATCTTCTAGTGCATAAGCTAGTTCACCGGCTATTTTTAATGTTTCTAATTGCCAACGTGTACCTTCTAATTCTGGTAGTTGGTCAAATATTTTATTCGCTTCAGTGAGTGCTTTTTTTGCTTTCTGGAAATCTTTGAGTTGAATAAAACACATCGCCTTTCGTTTGAAAAGTTCGGCGTTGTAGTCTGCCTGTCCATTGAGGCTTAAGGTTTGTTTGATAGCTTCAATCGCTTGAATACAGGAGCCTCTTTCCGCCAGGGTCATAGCCAGGCCGTAATTCCCATAGAAGGTAATGTCTTTGTTGGGGGTGTAGGTGATTTTATTAATATATAATTCGAAATTAGAAATTGCTAAATCGTATTTTTTCCAATATCGATAGGTTGAAGCAATGCCATAAATTGCCTCTGCTTCATAGGGTGGATAACCAAGACTCTGGTAGCCTTCTAGAGCTTGCTGATAATAGTTAATGGATTGTTCGTACTTTCCCATGTATCCATAGATAGCGCCGTAAGTTTCATTGATTGTTGCGAGCAGAAAAATATCATCTAAAATCAGCGCTTGAGTGTAAGCTTCCTGAATTTCGGTTAAAGATGCTTGAAAAGAATCTGATAGGCTCCTGGTGTAGGCTAATTCCTGTTTTGCTAAAAAATAAGTTTGCTTCAGATTATTTGGCCTGGCTTGTGCCATCGCCAACTTAAAGCTTTCGATTGCTTTTACGTAATGAGCATGTCGTTGTTCAATTAGACCTTTATAAAAATGCAGAAGACTGGTAATTTCTGCAGGTGTCCGTTTAGTTGCAATTAAGGTGGCTTCGTCAATGGTAATTTCAAGTTCATCATAAAAATATAACAGGTTTTCAGCCTGAGATTTGAGTAACAGAAGCCATAGATATCGGGTATGAGGTAGGTTTTTATTTTGTTGTTGGTATTTTAGGAGCTTTTGATAATTCGGCCAAGGCGCTTTGTTAATGTCTGCAGACATTGTTTGAAAGTTTAAGGATGGATTGGGCTGCGCGGATGTTAAGTGAATACTTGAACCACAAAATACAAGGATAATAATAAAACGGCTGAGTCGATACATAGGTTTACTGCAGGTAAATCCAGAATACTTTAAATTGTTTAAGCTAACATGCATTAATCATAGCATAAAATCTCAATTTGAAATTATTTGATACCGAGCGATTAGTTTAATTTCCTATTTAACTTAGCCGGTTACTGAACAATAGCGGCGTGTATTTGTCAGTTTGAACAGTTTGTCAATAAGTTAACTAACTTGATTGTTACTCAACAGACAAACACAGAGCCTGCATTTTCTGATTATAGGTTTTTGCGTATTCAAGCACTTTTTTGCGATAAGCGCGATGGGTTTCTCCACCTAAAGTATCACCAACTCCAGGTAAATATTTTTCCCCACATTTTTGGCTGACAACTGTCTGCTTGGCCGGCTCAACGCCTGGCATAAGTGTACCACGACCTGCAATTATCCAAATGCGAAAATCTTTTTCATTTACGGCGTTAAGGAGATCTTTCTCAAGATTGGCCGAGTCTACCCATTTAAGTGCTTCGATGGCATCGATATCTTCAGTTGTCAATGGTTGCGTGGTCGGTTCTAGTTGGTATAACTCTTGTTGGTTATTCTTTTTATTAGATGTCTCCTCACCGTTTTCTTTTGTTATTTTTTGCGCTGCAATGTTATCCTCGGTTTTCTCTGTTGATGATTCTAATTGATCCTGACAGCCACCAATGGTCAATAAAACCCAAATTAGTACTGCGAATGTTGGTCTATTTTTGTTCATAAGTTGATTCTTTTTTAAATAACGGTTTACACTCTGAGGCCTGATTGAATCTTTCTAAAACCCAATCAGGCTAAGATAAAGGTGGACAACAAGCTTTAGTTACGGTGAATAATACGCTTTTGAAAACCGAATAAAAACAAAACTAGCAACCACAGCTTACTAATACTAC
>CAZOBX010000091.1:2838-9909 GCA_964578045.1 uncultured Kangiella sp.
ACTGCTAGGTATTGGGTTAACGGTAATATTGCCATTTGCTGTGGCGGTTGCTCCGCTATTATCTGATATCGTATAAGAAAAACTTTCGCTTCCCGTAAAACCGCCTGCTGGAGTGTAAACTAACGTTAATTGATCAACCGCCACCACTAAAGAACCAGTTCCAGTATAGCTAACGCTGCTGATCACAACCTGGTCATCGCTATCAACGTCCGAATCGTTATTCAAAACGTCAAAGCTGTTATTGGCGGTATCCTCAGTGACAGTATGACTGTCATCCACCGCGACGGGAGCATCATTCACCGAATTAACGGTCACTACAAGGGTGACCATATTGCTATCGAGTTCTCCATCACTGACTGTCACTGGCACATTTAAACTACCGTTAAAATTGCTATCAGGTATAACCAGGTTATCATTCACCGTAAAATTATTTCCGTTGGTTAACTCAAGTGTAAAATCAACACTGTCTACATCAGCGATTATCAAGTCATCAAGGTTAATGGTTAAAGAATTATCTTCGTCGGTGATGAGCGCATTTCCCGCATCGCTAATACTCGGCATATCATTGACAGGCGTTACTGAAATGACTAAAGGAAATATTGCACTTTGCCACTCCCCGTCATCTACCGTTACATCAACTGATAGATCGCCGTTAAAGTCGATATCTGGAATAATTTCTGTTCCATTGATAGTGTAATTGTCGCCAGTAGCAACATTCAAACTGAAGTCATCGGGATAATTGCTGTCTTCGTCCGTTACCGTCAGGTCATTAAGGGTAATTGTTATAGATTGCTCTTCATCTGTTGATAGGGTTTGTTGGCTGTCGATAACGGGTACACCGGCTGATTGTGTAATTGAAAAATTAATCGGTGATATATTAAAAAAACTACCGTTGGAGCAACTTACTTTGACTCTAGCCATCTGAGTATCAATATTCGGTAATATGATCGCTTCACTGCCATCATTAGCGGTATTTTGCAGTACCATGTCGTCAAACGTGACCCCGCCATCCAGCGAAACACTAATATCCACTGAACTACAATTGACGCTGCCGCTATCGGTATTAGCGACATTCCAATCGGTAATCATTGGTAGTCCGCCATTCTGACTAGCATCGGTCGCAGGTGTTGTTACAATAAAAGGACCAGCAGTATTATCAACACTAACCGTAGTACTATCCATACTCACTCCACCTCGACCATCACGAACGGTCAATTGAAAATTCATAATGCGGTTGGTGGTTGGTAATACTTCATTGATTGACGATGTCCCATTTACTAGGCTGCTGAGTTGAGGGAATATTCGGCTCGGATCGCTGCTAGGCAAAAAACTTCGAAACAAAGGTCTACTGCCATCATCTACCATATCGGCCGCGCTAAAGGTCTGTGCACCGAGATCCATCTGTTCCCAAGCGTATGTAAGATTCGCCAGATCGGCAGCATCGGCATCACCCGCAACGCCCGTCAATACAAAGGGCGTTTGCATGGGAATAACAAAACTATCACCCGCATCAGCTGTCGGAATATTATTATTCAAAGATGTAAGTGTGCCGCAAGTTGCGCCGCCTGAGTTGGTAATATAATCACGGATCTCATCAATACTATTACTATGGAATAACGCGTCGCTGTTGTTTTGTATATTTTGATTACTACAAATTCCGGCGTAGGCCATAATCGTCGAACCACTACCTGGCTCAAAAGCGTTGCTCGATGAACGATTGCCACCACCACAGTTACTTGCGCCGCCATTAAATGTATGATTACCTCCAAATTGATGACCGATTTCATGGGCAACATAATCAATATAAAACGCATCGTTAACCGGGGAGCCTCTACCGGTTACTCCGTCAGCCTTACGACTGCCACAGACGACCCTTAAGCCTGCAAGACCGCCGCCGCCGGTATTAAAAATATGCCCAATATCATAATTACTATTGCCGATGGCACCATCAATCACAGCCTGATTTAAATCGATATCATCACTGTTGTTCACAAAAGGATCGGTTGCCGGGTCGGTGAAGATTAACTGGTCATTGTCGTCTACTAACATTAAAGCAATTGCAAGATCACTAAGATAAACCTGGTTGACTCGGTTAATGGCTGTGACTACCTCACTTAAACCATCAGTGACCGAACCGCCATGAAACTGGGTATATTCACCGGCTGCGCTCACAGCTATACGATAGGTTCTAAGTTGAGTTCCAAAGTCTACCGCGGTACGGTTTAGGTTATCGCTATAGGTCAAATCTAATTGATCATAGGTAAGAACTTCATCCAAAGGTCTTTGCTCGGCCGTTGCAATCGCTTCTTTGCCGTCGTAAACCCGATAGATTTCACCATTGTTATTCGCGGGGTCGATGAACAAACGTTTTCCGGCGGTATTGAACATTGCATGAAACCCATGAGGCGTTAAGTCAAACCTTCCAGTATTTGCAGGATTATCGACTTGATATCCAGCAAAGGTCTTAATCATTGGATATTTTGCTGCCAATTTTGGCGGCAAAACGCTGGATTCAGTTAAAACAAAGTCTACAGTTTTTCCATCGAGCAACGGCAAATTAATTAATATGCCATGACTCGTTTCTTTATTTTGAGATTGGCTCATTTTGGTTGAAGCAACTATTTCAAGTTGCTCTGATAAAAAAATGACGTTTAATTTAAAAAGTTTGTGAGGGTAGATTGGTGTGGGCTGATTGAGCTCGGTTGAGTCAATTTGCTCTGATATATCCTGCCAGATTGATTTATCCAACTGTGATGAATTAACTTGCGAAATTTGTTCACCTGACAGGGCAAGTGTCGACAAAAATAGCGATGAAACCAATGTTGTTGAAGCAACCCATTTGTTTGAATGACGCAGTTTTTTCATTTTTGTTCTCAATGTTAATGTTAACGATTCGATTGATACTGGCCGATGAGCCTTTATTTAATCTGATGCTTTAAAGGATTACTGGCTACTACTATCCGGAGTTGAGGTTAATTTAGCAAACCATGCCCGCTGGTTCTATGTAATAGTTGACACAGTTGTGTAAATAATGCCTAACAGTTCTCATTTACGGAATATTGTTATAGCTTTATAGAGCATCGCCTACTGGAATAAGAATATCGACTATGGCACCCCGCAGGATAGAACACTTACGCTTGATAAATTGCTAATAAACCTGAGGTTAATGAACTAACTCGTCGGCGTGTTTATGAATTGTAGGCTAGTGGTTCATATTGCCGCCAAAAAGTTTGATTTTAAGGATGAAATATTCTTCTGAAATGGATTTTCGCGCCAACCTGTAATGACTAACTCACTAACAAACAAGGGTTAATTGACCCGAGTCAGGATAGTATCAAGTATTTCATTGTCATTATCCAACTCGGGATAATCCAATGTGTAATGCAAGCCACGACTTTCTTTGCGTTTCATCGCGCACTCAATGATTAGTTCTGCAACGGTGATTAAATTGCGAAGTTCAAGTAGGTCACTGGTGACTGTGAAATTGGAGTAATAATCTTTTACTTCCTGTTTGAGTAATTGAATTCTTCTTTTTGCTCTTTCTAATCGTTTTGTTGTTCTGACGATGCCGACGTAATTCCACATTAAATGCCGAAGCTCATGCCAATTGTGGGAGACTACGACCTCTTCGTCTGAGTCAGATACCTGGCTTTCATCCCACTTGGGGATTTGAATTTTTGTGGGATTAGGTCTGTTATCATTTTTTATAATATTCTCTGCAGCGGTCTTGGCAAAGACCAGGCATTCCAGAAGGGAATTACTAGCCATTCGATTGGCACCATGAAGTCCAGTAAATGCGACTTCGCCAATTGCATAAAGGTTGTTCAAATCGGTTAAAGATTGATTGTCGACCACCACGCCACCGCATGTGTAGTGGGCAGCTGGAACGACCGGGATGGCTTCTTTGGTAATATCAATATTAAGTTTTAGTAATCGCTGGTATATCATCGGGAAATGAGAGCGTATAAAGTCTGGGTCTTTATGACTGATATCAAGATAAACGCAGTCTACACCCAATCGTTTGATTTCGTGATCAATGGCACGAGCGACAATATCCCGTGGCGCTAATTCCGCGCGCTCATCAAATCTCGGCATAAATCGTTCGCCATTAGGCAGCTTTAATAGCGCACCTTCACCGCGTAAAGCCTCGGTGATCAAGAATGAATGGGCTTTGCTGTGAAATAAACAAGTCGGATGAAATTGATTAAATTCCAGGTTCGCCACTCGACAACCACTCCGCCAGGCCATAGCAATACCGTCGCCGCTTGAGATATCCGGATTGCTAGTATAAAGATAGACTTTGCTGGCCCCGCCAGTGGCAAGCACGACATATTTTGCGCTAAAAGATTCTACCTGGCCGGTTTGTCGATTGAGGGCATAGGTGCCGTGACATTGATTGCTCTCGCCGATTATTCCCAAACTGTGAGTAGTAACAAGATCGATGGCATTGTAATTCTCAAACAGCTGAATATTGTCATTCCCGATGATCGCATCGGACAGTGTTGTTTGGACTGCTTTGCCTGTCGCATCTGCAGCATGGATGATGCGCCGATGACTATGCCCACCCTCGCGAGTCAGGTGATACATCTCGTTGTTTTGCTGGCCATTATTAATATTGTCACTTGGAGAGCGATCATTGTGGGTACTAAAGCTCACTCCTCGATCAATTAGCCATTGAATCGCGGCTTTGCCGTTTTCGACGGTATATTGAACTGTCTCTTTATTGCACAGGCCAGCACCGGCCTTTAAAGTATCATTGACGTGAGAATCAATCGTATCGTCAGCATCAAGCACCGCAGCAATTCCACCCTGGGCATAAAAAGTAGCGCCTTCGGTCAATTGTCCTTTACAAATAACATGAATGTTAAAATGCTCAGCTAAATGCAACGCACAGGTGAGCCCTGCAGCGCCGCTACCAATGATTAAAACGTCTGATTGATGTTCAAGGGACATTGTTAACAACTAATTTCGTTTCGAATTAACCGTATTTTGCGCAAAATTTACCACAATTACCAATAATTTAGATTGATTAGCGGTCATTGGTGGGGAATATTTCTGATATAATTTGAAATATCAATGAAACACAGGCCAATTCTAATTTGAACTAATTGGCAACTATGAGAGTCAATCTACTCAGATCTTCTCATTAACAATTATATTAACTGTATAAAGAATAAGCAATGGCTCAATTGACGAACTAACATGTCAAATAAAACCATAAAAATCAACAAGCTATTATTGAAATAAGAATTAATGACAAAAACCACAGATGCCGAGTTGGTAGAAAGAGTACAGCGCGGTGATAAGCGGGCGTTTGATATATTAGTAATAAAATATCAAAGCAAGATACTTTCTATTATTAGCCGATTTATCAGCGATCATGCAGAAATTAACGACGTTGCACAGGATGCTTTTATCAAAGCTTACCGAGCGTTACCTAATTTTCGTGGTGAAAGTGCCTTTTATACTTGGTTATACCGGATAGCTATCAATACAGCGAAAAATTATTTAACCGCAAAAGGTAGAAGACCACCGGCGTCTGATATTGATTCTCAAGAGGCTGAAAGTTATGGTGTGGGCATTGCGTTGCGAGAAAATGCCTCACCAGAGCGTTTAATGATGAGGGATCAGCTTAAACAGGTGATCTTTGATACTATCGATGAATTGCCGGAAGATCTGCGAACCGCCATCACGCTCAGAGAAATTGATGGTCTCAGCTATGAAGAAATCGCAGAATCGATGGACTGCCCGGTTGGGACTGTCCGTTCTCGGATATTTAGGGCTCGTGAAGCGATCGATGAGAAAATCAAACCACTGTTTTGATGGCCGCTAGTGCATATATTCAGTGATATTGGTGGTTTTTCGAGCGCGTTTAAATAAATATCTAATAAATAATGACTGGATCATGAACTAAATGTAATATCTCAAGTCATAGAAGCACGCAAATATGATCCAGGCTTTAAAGGAACTTTGCTGAAAGGATCAATTTTGCGATATGTTGAGTAAAAGAAGTATTCAAATTGACCAAGACACAAAAATAATAGCTAGTCATTTAAGCGCATATAAGTTCCAGCTTAGAGACCAATTAGCAGAGTATCAAATCAAAGAAAGAGCGGAGTGATATTTAACATGTCGAAAACAAATGAGTCATTATCAGATTTATTGGATGATCAATGTTCATCTGGTGATCTGGATAGATTACTTAATGATAAAGATGTTTCTGAGCGCTGGCATCGATATAATACTGTTAGTGCAATTCTTAAGAGTGAATACTCGTCACATACCGGTATTGATTTTTGTAAGGAAATTAGTGCCAAAATAGCAGATGAGCCTGCCATTCTTGCTGCCCCGCGCCCACAACAAACAATAAGTAAGCCAGTTACGGCTGAAATTAGAAAAATTTCTAGTGGCTTTGCAATTGCTGCATCGGTCGCTTTTGCAACTTTTTTCTCCATTCAAACTCTGCAAGTTTCTAGCGAATTGTCGCCGCTGAATGAGAATTCCGTTGAAGTCAATCAACTAAAATCAGAAAATTTAGCCACTAATAAAGGCACCATGCCGAGCGGTAGTGATAGTTTAGAGCAATTGGAACTAGAGGCATTTAATAAAGCGCTTATGTTTCCTGCTCAACTATCTGAGATAGAATCCATAGCCCCATTTGCCACCAGTGTTGGCGGTGAATATGTTAAAACCATCCGAATTTCAGCGGAACAATGGCAGCAAATCTTACAAAGAGCGGCCCTTAGGCAATCTGAGCTTGAAGCCGCCCAAAAAGCAAAACTTGACGCCGAAGCCTTAGATAAAGATAACCTCAATAGCGAAGATGGTGAATAGTAAATCCACCGGTTTTGCTTTGTAACAAGATGAAATTTGCTATAATGAGCGAATACTAGTACCCCTTTACAGGGATTTTGACTAGTTCAGAGCTCATCCAACAAGTGAGTGCAAGACGTAGCTCGAAGAGAATGGTTTGCCCTTTTCGAGAGTCACAACGCAGCAATCGCTTGTTGGATGAACTCCCTTTGGGCCAGCCGATAAACAGGCTAGCCCGTTGTTGCTCGTCTTTGGATT
>CAZOBX010000091.1:9919-20113 GCA_964578045.1 uncultured Kangiella sp.
GGGGTACTAGGTAACTAAGATATATTTTTATGTTACATGAAACCGGTCTTGTTTCGGATCTAATCGGCGATCTGGCCATCGTTCAAACTCAAAATCAACTGGCATGTGGATCGTGTAAAGTCGTCGATACTTGTGGCAATGGTATCGTTGAAAAGTATCTTTCTGGAAAAATCTTTTCATCTGAAGTTTACAACCGGCTGAACGCTAAAATTGGCGATAAAGTCATATTAGAAATTCCAAAATCAAGCATTACTAAAGCCTCTATCATTGTATATATAATCCCTCTATTGACTTTTATTATATCTGCATTGGTTGCCTCGTTATTTTCATATAGTGAAAATATGATCATATTAATCAGTTTAGTAGGATTAGCTTCGGGCTTTGCTGTCACAAAATTTTACAATCGGCGGCTATTAAACAGCGAATTATATTTGCCTAAGATGGTCTCTATTGTTCATACTGGTTCAACCAATAGCAGCCTTACAGCTGAGAAAAAATCCGACGATATAATAGATATAAGTCAAATTTAAATACTAACCAAATACCAACAAGGATTAATCGATGACACAAAGCAGAAACATTTTTGTATCTTTAATGCTGATTATCTCACAAGTTTTCATCGCACTGGCGGCCAATGCAGTCAGGTTGCCTGATTTTGTCGATCTGGTTGAAAAAGCTCAACCAAGTGTGGTTAGCATTTCCACCACCATTGAGGTCAAACGACGAAATATTTTTTCCAGAGCGTCCGGCTCAAGTCGTGGACCAAGTGGTTCAGGCTTTCTGATATCAACCGATGGATTTGTACTAACTAATAATCATGTCATTGACGGCGTCGATAAAGTCTTTGTGCGATTACATAATGGCAAAGATATACAAGCTGAAATAGTCGGTACTGACGCTGAGACTGATATAGCCTTGTTAAAGATAGAAGGAAAGGATTACGTGCCGTTTGACATCGGCAACATAGAGAATGCCAAAGTGGGTTCCTGGGTACTGGCAATCGGCGCGCCATTTGGTTTTGATCAAACCGTAACCGCTGGAATTATTAGTGCCAAAGGACGTAGTGTTGGTGAACAATACATTCCTTATGTGCAAACCGATGTGGCGATTAATCCCGGTAATTCAGGCGGACCACTGATTAATATGAATGGTAGTGTGATTGGAATAAACTCGAAAATTTTGAGTACCTCCGGTGGTTCTAACGGTTTGTCATTTTCTATACCAATAGATTTGGCAATGGATGTGGTTAATCAAATTAAAGATAATGGCAAGGTGCGAAGAGGATACTTAGGCGTTAGTTATCAAGAGGTTAGTTACGATTTAGCTAAGTCTTTTGGCCTCGAACGTTCACAAGGAGCCTTGATTACAGTGGTTTCACCTGAATCTCCAGCGGAAAAAGCGGGTATTAAAACCGGTGATATTGTTTTAAAAGTTGATAAAAAAGCGATAAAAAATTCCACCGAGTTGCCATTTGTGATTGGACGCTATCGGCCAAACGATGAGGCCCGATTAATCGTGGTTCGAAAAGGCAAAAAACTCAGTTTAAACGTTACCATTGGTAGTCGAGACGGTGACATAGCACAGTCATCTCCAGCAAGCTCCACCCAGAAGGATAGTCTGGAATGGTATGGCGCGGAATTCAGAAATATTCCTGAAGAAATTACCAGCCGTTCAAACATCAATCTTGGCGTAATCGTATCATCGATTGAACGCGGAGCCGTTTTTGAATCGGGGATTAGAGAGGGCGATATTATCCAATCCGTCCAGCTAAAAACGATTAACAATCTTCAACAGTTTGAGGCAATCATCGCTAAGTTGCCGGAACAGGGTAATATTCCTGTATTAGTGAACCGACCCGGGGCTGGGGCACAATATTTAATCGTTGAATTGAGTGACTAGCTAAAGCAGGATTAAGAGAGATTAAGTGAGTTGAAAGGGATTAAAGCTTTCAGCCACTTAGTCTTTTTTCGAACTAACGGTATTCCCGAATTGCCTGTCCATTTTTCGGCTGCGGTAGGCTCAACATTACCCCATAATCAGGATCCATTGTTTTAACACAATTCTATAGGTTTCCTTGTTATGACTCAGGCCCATTTATCGCTTCAATTTCCATCAATCAAATTGCCTGAACGGCAAGAAATGTATCATGCATTAGTCAATAAAGATCCCTCCTATGAAGGTATTTTTCTAGCGGCTATAAAAACCACCGGCATATTTTGCCGTTCGAGTTGTAGCGCTCGTAAACCAAAGGAACAAAACGTTGAATATTTCTCCACTTGTGAGCAAGCGCTTAGTTATGGCTATCGACCCTGTAAAGTTTGTCGTCCATTAGAACCCTTAGGCGAGACGCCGGGGTGGATCAAGTCATTGCTAAAAGAAGTTTCAAAAAATAACAATTTTCGTATGAAAGACATCGATCTTCGTGACAGAGGGATAGAACCTGCTCGGCTACGCCGCTGGTTTAAGAAACACCATGGGATGACCTTTCAGGCCTATTTAAGAGCTCTACGCCTAAACCAGGCCATAGGTCGAATTAAACATGAGGAATCGGTAACAGAAATAGCATTTGATTCCGGTTACGAGTCTTTAAGTGGTTTTGGCGACGCTTTTAAAAAGTTGACCGGTGTTTCGCCAAAGTCGAGCAAATTACAAACTTTGGTGACGATAACCCGTATTTTAACCCCTTTAGGGCCGATGGTAGCAGGAGCCACTGATAAAGGGATTTGTCTGTTAGAATTTTTTGACCGACGAATGTTAGAAACTCAGCTCAAATGCCTGACCAACTTATTGAACGCCCATTTTGTAACTGGAGAGCATTCTTTATTTTCTTCGCTAAATCAGCAGCTTAGCGATTATTTCTCCGGAAAACTTAAAGTCTTTGCGATGCCACTTGATCTGCCGGGGACCGAATTCCAAAAACAGGTTTGGCAGGTATTAAGGCAAATCCCTTACGGAGCCACTCGATCTTATCAAAATCAAGCTGAGTGTATCAATAACCCCAAAGCGGTCAGGGCGGTGGCCAAGGCAAACGGTGATAATCGAATCGCTATTATTATTCCATGCCATCGAGTTATCGGTAAAAACGGCTCTCTGACCGGCTATGGTGGTGGCCTGTGGCGCAAACAGCGCCTATTAGAATTGGAACAAAATGTATAAAAAGTTGCTTTTTTATTAAGAAACTCCTACATTATCAGTTAGATAGCTAAAAACATAAGATAATAGCGATATTTTAACTTTGACAAATGGGGTTCCTAATCACATGACAGCTAAAATTGTCTCGATCGCACAAGCGAAAGGGGGTGTTGGTAAAAGCACGTTATGCGCGAATTTATCTGTTACTTTGTCTCAGTCAGCCAAAGTCTTAATGATTGATTGTGATCCTCCTCAGTATTCATTATCTGCTTGGTATCATGTGCGAGATGATTTATATGTTGAAACGGGGTTAAGTCTGACGACAGCAGCTACGCCGTCGCAATTAAGTTCGATTATCGAAAAGAATAACGATGATTATGACTTTATTTTGATCGATGGTGCGCCCCACGTTAATTCTTTGGTTAGAGCGATGTTGTTACATTCAAATCTGGCGTTGGTTCCTTTAGCACCTTCATCGGTTGAAATTTGGTCTTTTGCGGCTTATGAGACACTTATTCATGAAGCGGTAAAACATAACAAATCACTAAAAACCAAGATTGTCTGGAACCGGGTGAGGCGTCGGGTTAAATCTTCAGATCAGGTGATCGAAACGGTCAGCAAAGATTCGAAACTTACCGCTCTAAAGAATCAGATCACCTTTCGAGTGGCCTATGTAGATTCTTTTGCCGAAGGATGTAGTGTTTATGAGTGGAGTGACCCTGTTGCCACCGCTGAAATCTGGTCTTTAAGCTCCGCTGTAAAAAGAGTCTTGAGTAAGACTGAACCGGTTAAATTATCTAAATCGGTGGCAGCACAAAATTTTATTAAGAAAGGATGATTGGCAGACTAATTAACCTCAACTCCGGATAAGAGCAACCATCCAGCATCAGTCTTTTAGCGACTCTCCGCGTTAAGTTTGCTTTCAATAGCCCGCTATTAACGCACAAACTTGCCTTGATAGTCGCTAAAAGACTGATACTGGCAGATGAGCCTTACGTAAGTATGATGCTTTAAGGGATTACTGGCTACTCTTATCCAGAGTTGAGGTTATTAGCATTAGCCGATCGCAAAGCATGGCCCGCAAGTTCTCTAATCTAGTTTTTCTTTTCGTCGTTGCCAGGCAAAAAATCCACTGGCGGCCAATAAAATAATAATGATCCCAACCAAGTCTGTAAGCAGTTTTCCCGGTAGAGAAAGTATGCTTCCACTGTGTAAATCCTGGATAAACTTTAGCTGAGTAATTTGACTATCCAGATAGATATTCTGAAGACTAATCAGTGTTTTTCCTTGAAGTGGCAATAGAGGTTTAGAAACAAAACGGTCCGTATTTGTTTTGTTCCAGGAGAAATCGTTTTGGTTGAAAGACCAGGTCTTCTGGTTTGCCGAAATCAAGATTCCTAGTGTCGTTTTTTCGCCAAGTCTGTTGTCAAAAAGGCCGATTGAACCAACCGGTACCGGTAATCCGTTATCTTGTTTAAGCCGATCGACTAGTTCAAATTGCTGACTGTAAATCAAAATTTCAGTGGTGGTTGCGAGATAAAACAATGCTTCAAATTCAACCGCGCCAATTAAATCTGTTGTTTGATCAAGTAATTGAATTCGATCTAAATATATTTTTTCGCCGAGCTGGCATAGTTTTTTATTCCCTTCGCTGACTAAAATACATTTGCCGGATTCAGGCGCTTTTACTCCGTATAAATTTACCAGCCAATCCGTTTTTATATATTGCTTATGAAGGTCTAAATCATCGGAGTGATTAAGTAAAATACCTGTAATAGCCAGATTAAAAAGGAACAGGGCGGCTGTAAATCCTATGCGGCGGTGCCACTTACGAAAAAGGTTTTTACGCCTTTTGTCTTTTTGTTTTTTATGGTAAGGACTCATTATTTGTTATTCTTGGTGTCGAGTTCGGCGATCACGGTTTTGTGCAAATACAATGCGAGTCGTGCGATTTTCTTCATCGCACTGACTGACATAGTTGCGCCAGTAATACCGTCGATATTTTTGTCAAGTTTGCCATTTTCAGCCAAACTGGCTTGGACAAATTGTTTAGTGAACCTAGGAATATGGATTTCATATCCGCGACTTTCCCTAAATTCCAGCACCCGGATTAATTGTACATGATCATTCTTAACGCTAATACCAAAAGAAATAGGACGTTCTTTACCAATTTCATCGAGATACCAGACAGTTGTTGAGTTGTCACTATCCTCGCTAATTTTGTAACGAATACGAAGTTTCGCATATTTATGATCTAAGATCGATTTGATATGAGCTTGGATTTCCTTTTTGAGCCAAATGGTTTTGCTTTCGAAATCAACAGTCTGGATCGGTTGAGTCGAAGTGTGTTGAATCGCCAATGAAAGAAATTCATCCTGTGTCATATAGGACTTTGCAATCAAAGACGGGGCCGATACTAACAACGCCAAAAAGGCCATCCAGCGGATAGCCTTTTCTGACAACACATTTCGAATATTTATATTATAAATCAAAATAATCATTTTGATCCTTTTATGAAAGCCAGAACCTAGAACTGATAACCCACTCCAAGATTAAATCCACTGCCATCTTGAGCCCCGGTTCTATTTTCAAAATCGACTTTAAAAACGACATTTTCATGTGGCCAATAATTTAAACCAATATTGGTTTGTTTCTTTTCAGTATCTGCAGAATCACCGGCATTATTATCCCATGCATTATAACGAGCGAACAGTCCGAACCTTTCGTTGATCTTATAACTAGGTTCAATATAGTAACCCTCTTGGCTATCACGACCAATGGCTTCTGCTGCGACGCTGTCGATATCCCAGGTGGCATATAAGGCGCGAAGACCAAAGTTGCCGGTGTTATAAACCGCATGAGCAGTAAACAAATTGGCATCTGCTCCTAATTCGCCTTGAGTAACGTCAGTCTGCACTTGGTAGGAAGCGGCCAATTCCAAACCGGGAATTGCGGTGTATTTTACTCTGGCAGTGTAAGCCAGGCTATCTGCACTTGCTTTAGCGACTTTTTGTCTACCGTTTCTGATTAGAAATGAATTGCTACCGTCTGTGGGAACATTAAGTCCTGAATGAATCGCAAAATCCGCACTTAAACCATCACTGAATCGAGTGTTAAATCCTGCGCCAGCTTCCCACCAGGTTGCCGGGATAATGTTTTTTTCGACTGGATTTCTTTCTACCCCATAAAAAGTGGGTGGTTCATGTGTTTCGTTAATGATGCCTACAGGAATTAGAAAAACGCCCGTTTTAAGTGTGGTATCATCGCTTAAATCCATTTCGATATAAGCCTGCTCCAATTCAACTTCACCCGGCTTCCCATCGCCAGATAAAGCATGCTCTACCTCTAGTTCAGAGAAAAAACGAATTGAGTCAGTAAATTCGTGGCCAAAAAACATCACGAAACGGTGAAAATCGATGCTTTCGCTGTCTTCGATGTTGTTGTAATGAAGTTCGCCATAGCCGCCAATGGTTGTTTTGCTACTGGATTTTTCAGCAAGGTTCTCTTCAATAACTGTCACAGTAGATTCTATTTTTTCATCGTTTTGGTCAACCTTTTTATCGGTTTTATTAAGCTTTTCCTGTAGTGCTTCAATTTGTGCTTGCTGTTTTTTAAGCATATCCAATAGGTCTTGATTGGTGGGTTCTGCTGCATTGACGCTTGATGCTGATAACAGGCTAGCAACTGCAATGGCGATACTCTTGACTTTCATTCTATTTCCTAATTGATATTGATGAATTATTTTTGAAGTAGGTGGACTATAAAGTAGATTTTATCTTAATGCAAATCATTCTCATTAAGAAATGCGAATAAGTTTGATTTAGATCAATGTTATATACCCGTTCCACCTCAAGATGCAGGCTTCAGTGCTCAGCTAGGAAAATTGAACAAGGCATCACTCGCGGGGAATGACGAGTCCTTTCCAAGAGTGATAACGCAGTGCAAGTTTTCTAGCTGAGCACCCGTAGGGCAAGGCTATAAACAACCATCTTCTTTGTTATGAAATTTCTAGCTAGACAGGAAATTGCTCCTTGCATTTCCTGCATACAGTCCATCCTTGGACATAAATGACTAGCCGAAAAATTCCATGCCTCAAATATGGCTGTTTCTAGCCTTGCTGAAACCTGCATCTTGAGGTGGAGCGGGTATAGTTTGATAGGTTGTAAAGTCGGGAAATTGATTGTGTCATTCACCGGGAATAGCCGGTCCGTTTTAGTTGCTGAACGAAAAACCTTACAGGATGTAGAGCTTGACTAAGAGATGACGATAATGGTGAAATACAATTGGTTATTAAGCTTGCCAAATGCTGGCTGGCTAACATAGAAAATAACAAGCCATGTGAACCGTATGCGGTATTTATCCATAGACCTGGCAGGTTATAGTGACTTATCTTTTCTCTGGACAATCGAGATTGTCCGAGACTATCAAAATCTTTCATTAATTTAGGTTTGTCGATAGCAGGACCCACTATCGGCATACGATCCTGAGAATGGAGTCGATATCCGAGTGTGCCTTTTAGTTCAATTTTGTCGATTTCGCCCTGAGATAAATAAGGCAGGCATAATTCTTTTAACAAATCGGAGGCGCGATTTAGCATTTCTATTTGGCTATTTTGATTAAGCTTATCATCCTCAAAATCTTCGAAGCTTGTTCCGAGCTGGAAAAAGCTGTTTTCCCTGGGAATTAGATAAATGCTTTCCATCAGCGTATTTTTTATATTGTTTGCAAGTTTCTCGTTCTGGAAAATACAGGTTTGTCCACGAGATGTATTGGTCGATGTAATATTAAGTTTATCGAGCAAAGTCGATTTTGCGCCACCGCAAAAAATGACTTGTGAGTAGCGGTGTTGTTTGTTTTTGCTAAATAGAATCCATTGTTGATTTTCAAGTTGGAGATCGAATATCTCTGTATGTTTTTTAACCGAAAGTAGATTATTTGGTATTTTATTGAGTAGTAGCTTACAAAAAGCTGGCATATCAATTGTAGCGGAATGAGGGAATGATATGCATCGATTGTTTTTTGGAAATAAAAGGCTATTTTTTATCCACTCAGTAATACCTAAGGATTGAGAAAGAACACTCAACTTTTTTGTTATAGCCTCATTTCTCAAAAATCGTTCGATACCCTGAGATAATATGACCTTCTTTGTTTCTTGCTCAGTTAAGCTCGAAAGAAAATTCAAGAGCAGCAGATAAGCTTGCCAGTTATATTGGCTAGCAATATTCATATCGCCAGTTAATTGCGGATGAAAAATACCCGCTGCGGCGCCAGATGCAGCTTGCGCAATATCTGAGTTTGATTCAAACAAGTCACAACAAAATCCTTTTTGAGAAAGAGTGTAGGCCATCGTGCATCCCGCTATGCCACCGCCAATTATTGCGATTGGGTTTTCTTGAAAAGAGAGGGGCATGCAAGATTGTTTAATATTAAACCACGGACTTTCATATTTTAAATTGATAAATTTCGAAACCGTTGCTTTACTATTTGGTTTGTTTAGAACGGCTGTTAACATTTCTCTTTTTTTTGCAAAGCCTTTTTGTTTGTGTAATTCAAATCCCGCCTCGATTAGAGGGCGTTTGACGCTTCTTGCAACGCTGTAAGTGGCTAGCCGAGTACCTGATTTGGATAATTTTGCGATTTTGTTCGCGTTTTCGGTTCCCCACATACTGGTATTTTTTGTTGGCGCAAAACCATCCAAATACCAATGATCGATTTGAATTTTATTTTGTTGGTATTGCGATTCCTTGATCAAATCATCTAAGGCATCTTCAATGGGCATTTGCATTAAGGTAAGGGTTAGATTCCACTGTTTAAAATAAATTTGATGCCGACCGTAGGTTTGAGAAGGGTAATAGTGGATCAACGCTTCACTGAACTCTGTTAATTCGGGCCACAGCAAGGAGGTCTTTTTAAAATCAACAATAGAGAAAGGTCGTTTTTCTATGGCTATATAATGCAGCTGTTGATCGCGATTGAAGCGGTTTAAATGCTGTTTCCAATGACGGGCCGTGTTAAGAAAATTTAAGCCACTACCAAACCCAAGTTCAGTAATATAAAATAGTGTTTGCTTGGATTTTTTCCAATCATCTCGCAACTGATTGCCATCAATAAAGACATGCTGAGATTCTTCGATTGCCCCATGAACAGAAAAATACACATCGTTAAATTCGATGCTAAAAGGCAATCCGTCTCGCCATTCGATCTCGGCAGGTTTAACTGAGGCAAACTTCTTAAGTTGGGCACTAGACATGATTGCTCGAGGTTTCTGTTGATTACATCAATTGGCTGACAATGATTTCTTAGAACTTAGAACTTAGAACTTAGAACTTAGAGCTTAGAACTTAGAACTCAGAACTTAACGAGGTTTAAGAACTCCGAACGAGTCGCAGGTTTTTGCCTAAAAGCCCCCAACATAACCGAAGTGATCATTGACGAGTTTTGCTTTTCTACCCCACGCATCATCATGCACATATGTTTCGCTTCAACGATAACACCGACTCCTGACGCGTCAGTTACCTGCATAATCGCTTCGGCAATTTGTTTGGTCATGTTTTCTTGAATCTGTAGTCGTCTAGCGAACATATCGACAATCCGGGCGATTTTTGAAAGTCCGATTACTTTTCCGGTGGGAAGATAAGCCACATGACATTTGCCTATAAATGGTAATAAATGGTGCTCGCAAAGCGAATAGAGTTCAATATCTTTGACAATGACCATTTCATCATTGTCAGATTCGAATATCGCGCCATTGACGACTTCTTGCAAAGATTGCTGATAACCACGAGTCAAAAACTGCATTGCCTTTGAAGCCCGTGCAGGGGTATCTTTGAGCCCATCTCGATTAATATCTTCACCTAATTCGTTAAGAATGTTTGAGTAATGTGCTGCGAGTTTGTCGCTCATTGGGTTGCCCTTAAGATTGACTCGATTTTAAGTGACACTATTGTAATTTAAGCGGCTAACATTACCAAGTGATTGTTTGAGGTAGAATTTAGCGTTGCAAAGGTCTTGACCGATTTATCCAAGCGCTAACCATATTCCGATGGCTAGCATAATGCTGCC
>CAZOBX010000092.1:0-18811 GCA_964578045.1 uncultured Kangiella sp.
GATGCCATACAAAGTCTTGGCGGCTACATGAATCAACATAAGAAAACAAAATTTTATAATTTGAGTTTACATCCTAAGAATGAAGACCTTGAATCATCTTACGGCGTATTGCCCAGTGGTAGCTTACTTGTCTGGATTGATACAATGTATGGTTTGCCGGAAACTGAATTTGATTTGATGTTTGGTCGTTGGAAAAATGCAAGAAAACAAGTGGCAGAATTTACTCCAGGTGTAGCCTGCAGAATGCACTTCAAAGTATTTGGTTTTAATGAAAAAATAGAACCGCAGCAACACGGGGAATTTGACGAATTCGAATACTGGGATAAAGCATTCTGGTTCGATAGCAATAAAAGCAAAGCAATCTCCAAAATATGCAAAGCTTTCAAAAATTGAGCTAGCAAATAATAGAGGTTTGAGCATTGAGTTTTGTATTCGAAATTGTAGTGGAGCTAAGGAGAACTTAGTGAAAATAAGCCATTTCATATTAATCATTGTAACCTTGTTATTTTTGGCGTCGTGTGCCGGTCGTACTAATCACTATGATTGGCAGTGCGACGAGATAACTGTAGGTGCTGGACCAGAAGACTTTGAAATCCACACCTACAATAATGGTGAGACATGGATGATAATTTCAAGTGTGCATCGCGGATTTTTTGGCCCTTATGGGAACGGAAAATTGCAAGCCGTATTAATTGCTGATAATGGAATGACAACAAGCGAGGTCAAAGATATTAACATTGTTGGAGATGTAGATGGTTGGGTTCTCGAAGACCCGGTAGGTATGTCTCTGGTATTTGACGTCGACGAAGATGAATGGTTGCTATACGTCATCAATAATGCAGAAAAGAATTATATAGAACGTTTTATTCTTACCGATGAACCTGAAAAAATAAAAAGAATATCTCCAATTAAGGATATCGACCAAAATATGTTAGTTGCGCCTAATGATATTTTAGCCTTAACTAATGGGGAGTTGTATGTTTCAAATCCTTTTAATAAGAAGAAAAGCATAGTTCATTATGATCCTAAAACTAAAGAATGGAATGAGTCAGGCAAACCAAACGCTAAATTTGCAAATGGGATCGCATTGGACGATAAAAATCGTATTTACATCGCTGATTTTTGGAAAGGATTTATTCATGTATTCGAACGTGACGAAAATAATGGTGAATTAAGTGATGCTGTTTGTAAAATAGAAATTCCAAATAATGACCATCCTGATAATCTGTTGTGGTCGACGGATAATACCAAATATTTAAATATCGCTGCACATCAAAGTAAAGTTTCAACATTTTTGCATTTATATCTGAGAGTATTCGACGCTCCTTCATCTATATATCAAATCAATACGGAGTCAATAAATCTTAGTGAAAATGGTGAGTGTACCTATCAGATTAATACGCTTTATGAAGATGATGGTAGCCAGATATCTGCGTCATCTACCGCTGTAATCCGAAATAATCGTTTATATATTAGTCAGTTAAAAGATAACCATATATTTGAGTGCAGAATAAACGAACTATAATTTCTTTAGTAGAGATTCAAATTGGAATGCATTGTCATCGATGAGATGTGCTGTTAGAACCAATATTAAGGAACACATATGAGAATTTCAGTTATTAATTTAACCGCGACTTAGTGTCAGATCAAGAATTACAAATCGTCATTCGTGCGGTCAATCGACAAATAGAAGAAGACTTTCATCCCTATTGGAAAATGAGGGCTAAGCTGAGATTATAAGGTAGCTCAAATGAAGTTCCCGACTACAACAACCATCAAGATATGCGTGGAGATGGTCAAAGAAAAAACAGTCCATCAAGAGCCTTCGCTATTTATGCTTGCCAACATTACAGTGACGCAAACTATCGAGAAATTGCCGGTCAATTCGGATTGAAACACGTTGGTAGTCTGTCTCATTCATTGAATCGAATTAGAAAAGAGATAAGTTCTGGTGGGTGGCAGCGTGTCATTAAAGACGTTGAAAAACGGATATATACTGTAAAATATACATGACCCCCATACATTTCTCGTTGTTCTGGTGTAACTGACTAAAGCTTAAGCTTTTTCTGGCTATTCTTATCCCGAGTTTAGGTTAAATAAAGTAACCGCGTAGAACAATTACTAATTGATTGAATAATAGTCCTAATCTGTTAGTCTTACCTGAATTAATAGAAATTTCTGAGCGAAAACATGGCTAAAAAATATTTCATTTTGCTAATTTTTGGAGCGTTGGTTTTAACTATTGGTTATATGGGTTCGATCAATAAAAAGCAGTACAAAAATATTGATAGTAAGGAGCTCTCTACGACGTCTGACCCAACTTCATATAGTGAGCCGGGAGCTTTAATTGATATTGAAAAACACGATTTGGTCGAACCTATTGACGATTCTCTGCTTCTAGAATATCAAAATTATCAGTCACTATTTAAATCAAGAGAGCGTTTTAGAGAATTTTTTGAAAACGTCGATCAGCTTGATGATGTGACTAAACAACAAGAACTTGCTGAACTAAATGAAGAAGTTGACTCACTCAATCAACAACAAAGAATATCCGATGCTGAAAGCTTAATGATGAAGTTAGCACTGTTGAAGTTATATCCCGATTCAGAACAGGCAAAACAGATCAGTTTGGCATTGGTGCAAAAATATAGAGCTATTTCTGACGCTAGATTACAATTCTATATCGATAATCCTGACCCACAGTTTAAAGATTATAAACAGCGGGAATCAGAAGTTGTCCGTGAAGTAATGGATATGAGTGTTTATCCTGATGGATTAACCCGTGATCAATATTTGGCTAAGCGTTTAGCAGAAATTAGAAAACAAGTCTATAAGTCAGACGAAGGATAATAAACATACAGGATATCCTAAGGTATAAAGCTACCCCAAGGTTAAACTCGATTCACAAATATATCCGTAACTAAGCAAGATCTAATGCCATAGCTAGCCGATGAATTACAGGCTAACCATGGCGTATTAGCTTAATGAATAATTGCAAAATCAGCAATTACAATAACTGATCTAATAACCAGTAAAGCAAATTAAATCCTTTTTCATAATCACTTATTGTATCTTCTTCCGAAGCTTGCATCACTGATCCATTTCCTTCTAATACATTGTCAATGAAATCATCTAGTTCTAATCCGTCCTCTTGAATATCGGCATTATTAAACTCAATAATTGTGGTGCAATGACTTTCATTAACGTCTCGGAAATGAGGAAAATAATAGCCCCAGTTATTGTAACTTTCTAACTCTGCTACCAGATTACTAGTGTCTTGATGCCACAGTTCATGAATCTTTTCCTCCTTTAAAGCCGGGTCAGTTTCATTAGCAATATCGTCATGAAATCTTTCATAGGAATAGGAAGAATAATTCATATCTTGCCAGAAATGAGTTTGACCCATTCTGTCATCAGGGTATTGCTCTGCCAAGCCACGATAAAGGGTGCCAATATTAGTAGTATCGAAACCTGCAAGCTCGCTACTTAAATAGGGGAGAGGGCCGTTTCCGTCATTATCCTGTCCCCATACACTGCGAATAGTATTGTGCATTAGTACCGATGGATAGTCGTCCGCATCGCCATCTTGCGGCGCAAGAAATATTGGTCCTGAGTCGTTTATCAGGAAACCTTTGGTTGGTTCCATATCTCTACGTATTGGATGGTAATTAGCGAGTGTTCCGGTACTGCCCGCGCTACAACCTGAAACCAATAATTGTTCTGATCGTTGAAGATTATTTTTTAACCAAGCGACAATCGCCCGCATGTTTTTAGTGCCGTTGTGGTACCAGACTAGTGGGTCGGCTTCACCCTTTGGGTCTTCGTACAATGCGACTTTGTCACCGGCATAAGTATCACCGGTACAATAAGGAACGTAAATCATATTCCAGTCTTGCGTTTTTACAGATGTCCAGGGATGTAATCGAAACACTAATGGGCTGACAAGGCTCGCGCCAGGATTCAAAATACTCATATAATCATCAGGAATGCCATCAGGATTGCGTGCACCACGAATACCGGTTTGGCCGGTACAACTTTCATAGTCCCAGCAAGCACCACCACCTTCAAGATAAATAATTGTGTTGTTGGTGTGTGCAACACGATTGACAAAAAATTTATAGGGTGATCCGTTACCGCAAATTGCTCCCGTACTCGGCTGTAGTTGGATGGTCTGCCACGATAAGTAACCCCCTGGCGAAAAACCATCGTCAAAACTACTGGCGTTAGATAATAAGGGGTAATGGGTAGCATTTTCCTGATCGGCTGTAACAGGGTTGTCTGCTTTGGGTGGTGAAAATAGATTACCTAATGTTGTCCAAAATGAGTAATCGCCTAACTCAGCCATTACGTTAAACGAACTACTTAATAGCCCAATTATCATGAGTGTCTTAAAGCTTGTTGTTATGTGCATTATGGGTTTCCTCTAAAGTTGTGAGTATTATTGTGCTTTTTGCCAAGCATCCTTGTTACCGGAATAACAAGTTTTCTCCGGCACAACTGATAGGATAAAATTAAGGTTAGACCTCCGATGAGCTCTGTGCAAGTAATCGCTAATATTTTGATTTATATAGGAAAATGAGATATTTTCAAGGCTACATTTGAGGCTTAATGGATGCTTGTTAAGTGGTATAAATGTACCAGATAACAATGAGTTATGATCTTTTGGATATCATTTAGCCTAGACTTTAGTAATCATGGTTGTTTTTTCAACCTGCTGCATTGCAGCAGGCGAAAGAGTGGAAATTAGAATTATTTAATTGATTAATCTAGATTTATACACGTCTATAATCTCGATTGACTCTCATTTTAATTGTTCTCTGAACATGAGTTAATATATCCCGAGTAGGATAACTAGAAATGTGCGCGTTTGATGTATATTCATTGTCTAACCTTTAGACAATCGCCTGTTAATCTGACCACAAGTTCACCCAACTTGCGCACAATACTTATCCGATATTGTACCTGTCTATTATTTATAGGCTATTACCGTCGAGCCGATGCATTCCTCTAATGATTGGACGCGTTTTAATTGTTCTTCGGTCAGGTCTGCAACCTCGGGCTCATTGTACGCCACTAGGGTGGTACCGAGTTCCTTTTCTAAATCGTGTAATGCACTTAGTCCTGGTTCGCTTAGGTTGGTAGGTTGTTGGTAGCTGATAGTCATGATGCTCTCCCGCTGGTCGATGAATTTATCATATGACCAAAAAAGAGTGATGTAAATTAACGATTTGTTATCAAACAAATGGATGATAATAACCTTTTCGAATAAATAACCAGCTGCAATTAATATAAGACCTATAGGGATACTTCCGTTTTGTAAATCATAGTAGAAACCAATATTTGACAGTCTAATTAATACTAGATCTCACCCCAGTTCCCTCTATGGGAGCCAGAGTAAATTGATTTCAGGCGATATTTACGCGGCCCCATAACAAGCATGCAGCGTAAATTGCTATGCGTTTTCCATCGCTCGATTATATTCTTTTTCCGATCTATCTAAGCGTATGGCCCTTACGAAATCAATCGCCGTTTCAATATAGTTGCGTTCAATGATTAAGGTCACTTGGTTATTATCACGGTTCGGAACCTCTGCGATATAAGATAAATCATCCACTTCTATCGTCACTCTATTACCGAAAATACTTTTTTTGTAGCCAAGCTCAACGATATTTTTTAAGGGGATTTGGATAGTTTTAAGTCCCGATTTAATCACGCCTAAAATTGCATCTTTGGTCTCAAACTGAATCATAAGCTGCTCGTCATTCATGGAAAGTAGACCTGAAGATTCGGCAAATCCTTCATAGCTATCTTTAAATTTCACTGGAATATTAAAATTGTCCATTGGTTCACCTTTTAGTGTAAGTTTATTAATTTTAATCAACTTTACTTAGTCATAGATTAACGGAGCTTATTACATTTTATTTCATTTTGGATGAAATTAAACGTCATAGCCTAGGGCCTGTTTATCTTTCATACTTCATCACTGCTGTGGATAAAATATCCGCAATCTAGGCACGACGAACATGGTTTGGTTATTCCAAATGAGTGAGGAGTACCAAAAGTAGGCGCTCCTAGGCGACAACGAGTGGAGATATTTTAGCCACAACCCGAAGGGCCGGACACTTTTTCCGCCTGAATTCGTTATCGGTCGCTCATTTAGAGCAACTAAACTACGCTTCTTCTGCCTCGTCAGACAAAAAAAGTGCCTCGGTAGTGGTAAAGTATGAAAGATAAACAGACCCTATGCTTTAGATTAATTAAAAGGAATCATGGGGTCAGATCTAGAGTTTCGAATTTCCACATGATTGTCTTTCTACTTTGGCAAGAGCAATGCGGATAGAATACAGTGGCGCTCTATCATTTACCTTACTGAGCAAAACCCTGTGAATTCTTTTTAAGGACTGTAACTAATTTAGAGCAAAGCGCCTAATAGAACTTTTTATCTTACTTAATCTAATTGTTGATATACTAATTGTTAATTAACTCAATTTTTTTCGCTACACTGTGTAGTTAGGAATCAATCAATGTTATTACTTGTATCATTATCCTTTATTGCAATCTTGGGCTTCCTCGCCCAAACTTCTGGTTTGTGTTTGGTACGTGGGATGAATGAGGCTCTTTCTGGAAAACCGTTATTTTTGTTGGCGATTTTATTTAGCGGCGCATTTGCCTGGTTGACTATTGGCTTGGCCAATTGGATTGGTTTACCGCTAGCGTTTATTTCCTTCCAGTTTTCTGTTTTTGCTGTGATTGGTGGCTTTTTGTTTGGTTTAGGCGCGGTGTTTAATAATGGCTGTGGCGTGTCAACCATTAGTAAATTTGCGTGTGGTCAAATGACGATGTTGGCAACCATCGTGGGATGGTTAATTGGTTGGGTGTTATTGGTGCAATTTGTGCCACCCGCTGAGGAGTCTTCATTTTCACTTTCCAGAGAATGGCATTCTGGTGGTTTGATGGCCATTTCCCTTTTTGTATGCGGATTGCTGTGGTGGTTACCAGCGGAGATGCGTAAAACATGGTTAATGATGTTGGCAATTGGTTTAATGGCAAGCTTAGTATTTTTAGTTGAACCTAAATGGACGCCGAGCAGTTTCTTAAAAGATTTATCGCTTTCGTTTTGGCCAAACTCCGATTCATTAATTCCTTCAGGGCAGCGGGTTGCTTTGCTAATCGCCTTGCTGTTGGGGATGGCAAGCGCGGCACTGTATAAAAAATCATTTGAATTTATGTGGCTCTCATGGCGTGATGCTATCTTACATTTACTGGCTGGAGTTCTAATGGGTATTGGCGCGGCTATCGCCGGTGGTGGCAACGATACGCAGTTATTGCTCGCGCTTCCTTCGTTTTCATCTGCGGGGATCACAAGTGTGGCGTTTATTTTGGTCGGGATAGTGGTTGGCAATAAAATATTAGGCTTATTCAAGGCTTAACATCGATAAATAACTGACTTTAATTCGGTTGTAGAGACTAATATTAGACGGTCTGATTGCTGGATTTTATTTCAATAGCTAGGAGACTACCAACCTTGCAAGATGGACTAGTTGTCAGTTAAGCTATCCAAGTGAAATTAAAAAAAATATTTACCCATTTTTTGACTATGTCTAATGGATTTCTTGTTCGCTCGGCGACGATTTCGGTCTCTGTGGTGTTGTTGCTGATTATCTTCAGACCTTTTTCCTTACGACTCGAAAGCCGCTGGCACTTATATATATACTTTGGTTTGGGGCTTGTAATTTTTACCACCTTGCACATAAATCATCATGTTTTTCGCCCCTTAATTCAGCGGCTTCCCGTTTTTCGTGGTAAACAAGCCTGGTTAGCAACTTTTTCCAGGTGCTGGTATTTTGCGGTAAGTGTGGTCGTAGTTTTCTATTACTTTAGCTTTTTTCAAACCCAGAGAGGCAACGATCATTCGACGATATCACTGTGGGTGAAAGTCACTTTGGTTACAATATTAGCTTTTATTGCAAATTATCTTATTCAGAACCGCAGCAGCTTGCAGAAGCAAGTGACTGATTTGGAAGGAAACCTATTAAAGATTGATGGTGAAGATGTTATTTTATTGCAATCTAAAAATGGCAAAGACAATATTCAGCTAAGGAAAAAAGACTTGCTCTATATTCGTGCAGAAGACAATTATGTATCTATCGTTTATACCGGAGCGCTGGGAGTTAAACAAGCATTGATGAGAAATACACTGTCGTCGATGGAGCAATTATTCGAACAAAAAGGAATTATTAAATGTCATCGTTCTTATCTTGTTAATGTGACCAATATACAACGATTTCATCGCGAAGGCGGAATTCATATTATCCAATTTAGAGACTCTGAGGTTAATATACCAGTCTCTAATACCTACCTGAAAAAGATGCAAAAAGCGATTAATACTCTGGAGTGCTGATAAGTTATAGTTAAAAAATTGACACTCGCCACACAGACACGATTTTCGTCCCAAGCCACTTTAAAATCACTTCTTTACTTTCTATTCTATGTATTCGAAGACCGGTTTTCTACTACAGAAATTCTTTGAATTTAGGTGTTATTAAAAAAGGAATTAACCCATGACAGAGCAACAATCGAAACTGCTTGGTCTTAAAACGAGCGGCTACTTTATGATTATGGCGGGGCTTTTATTATTAACTCGCCTTATTCCCATTTTTGCCAACTTGCCTGACGGCTTTACGGAGTTCCCTCCGGCAACGCCTCAAGATATGGCGATATTGGCAGCACATAATCCTGCGGGATATCAGCTGTCTCATTTTATGGCGCTATTGGCGTTACCTCTGATGTGGATTGGGTTATTTTCTCATTATCAACGATATTTGAAGAAGGGGATGGTACGTCGAGCGATCATCGGGATGGTGGGACTAACCGTGGGAATGCTACTTTTTTCTATAGCGTTACTGATAGATGGGTATATGGTTCCACTTATATCGACTGAGTATATGATGCCAAGTCTATTAACTAAACAGACGGCGCTTTTCCTAGTGACCTATTCTCACCAATTTGCACTCACTTTTTTTAATCCCTCAGCGCTCTTCTTTGCGATAGGTTTTGGGTTTATGGCTTCTCCTATGGCACACGGCCAGATCCATAATAAATGGTTTGGATATGTAGGAATGGCATTGGCAAGTATTGTGGTATCGAGCCATTTCTTTGGCTGGAAACTCCAAGGGATGCCTCTTGGTGCGACTGTCATGATGGTCTTTTTCTTGTGGATATTCTTGCTAGGTTTTTCTTCACTGAGAGCCGATAAACGGGAATCTAAACTAATATAAGAGAGTCTAATTCAAGAGCCCCCAGTTCCCTTTTTGAACTTCTATAATTTAGAAAAATGCACTTGCCGAGTTTCAGGTTCTAACCTGGTTAAAAAATTCTTTTGTTTCTTGGAACAATCAAGACCAGCACGTATTTTTCGATAGTTTAGTCAGAGACTCTAATAATTCGAAGTAAAGAACAAAATCGTTGTGCGAGTTTTTACGAGTTCGAGCGATGTATTTCAAAATAGACACCAATTTGTTTATTGCCGTATTAACAGAAAGCAATGCACGATAAAAGAGCTGACCACATAGTTATCTAGAAAAGCAAGTGAGTAAATTAAGGTTTGCAGAACATGGTTTAGTATTGTCGAACAAAGTAGAATTACGATTGAGTCGATACTATCAATCCGTAGTATAAAATTTTATATAAAAAATGATTTTAAAAAAAATTTATAAAATAATCTAGCTAAGTGCCTTTTCAATATCCAGCAGTAAATCGTCAACCCTTTCACAGCCAACACTCAAACGAATTAATCCGGCAGAAACATCATCCGTTCCCCAACGAGCTCGACGTTCTGCCATGGTATGCATACCACCAAAACTAGTGGCTTCAAAAATCATTTGAGCATTTTGTAGGAACCGATCAGCTTTTTCTTTTTCAGCTAAATCAAAACTAACGATAAATCCAAAGTGATACATCTGTTGGCATGCTATTTCATAAGATGGATCGGATTTTAATCCAGGATAGCGAATCATTTTAACTTTAGGGTGTTTCTCCAAATACTCAGCGACTAGTTGCGCGTTATTTACCATGCGTTCTAAACGCATATCCAAACTTGCAAGCCCCCGATGAACCAACCAGGTTTCCATTGGGCCTGGGATATTACCCGATAACTTTCGCCAAAGTTGCATCGAATCAAATAAGTCGTCTCGCTGGGTGGCGACATGCCCAAACACCACGTCACTGTGACCATTTAAGGCTTTGGTATCAGAACACATCGAAATATCGGCACCCAGTAAAAGTGGCTGCTGACCCAATGGTGTTAAGGTTGTATTATCAATGGCCAATAGACTGCCTGCAGCATGAGTTTTAGCCGCTAGTGCTTGTATGTCGATAACATCTAATAAAGGATTACTCGGGGTTTCAATAAAGGCCAGTTTAATTTTAGAAAAATCTTGATTCGGAATTTCCAACGTTGGAACCGCGAAAATCGTCACACCAAATTTTTGTAAAAACGTTTCGGCGTATGCGCGGGTCGCATAATAGCCATCTGATTGAAGTAATATGGTATCACCAGCCTCTACTAAAGCCGTCATCACGGCGGCGCTTGCAGCCATGCCGGAAGGGAATATGATGGCTTTCCCTTGTTCTAGCTCACCGAGACCTTGTTCTAATGCATCCCAGGTAGGGTTATGGAATCTTGCGTATTGATGATGATCGCTGGTCACTTCACCCGATAAATGAAAAGTGCTGGCAAAGGTTGGCCCCTGCATAAAAGGGTTACCTTGCTGAGCTTTGTTAATGCCAGCATGCACCACCTTAGTTCCAAGCGAAGCAACTTTTGAGGATGTTTTTGTATTAAAGTCCGAATCTTGTTTCTCTGACATTGACTATTCCAATATTTTTAATCATGTTATGCTTTTCGACCATACTAGCGGAAAGTCATACTATTTTAAACTTTGTTAACCGATAAGTAATTTTTAATGAGTATAATTTGCATTGTGAATGCGTTAGGAGATAAGAATATCGAAGATGAACAGTTTATTAAGGCTAAAAGATGGTTGATGTAGAACAAAAAACCGCTGAACTAGAACAAAACAAGCCTGTTCAAGAGCAAAAAAAAGTCTCGGCTCGAATGACTTTTATGGCCAGTTGTTTTGCATTAATTGCATTCGCCGCTAATTCAGTACTATGCCGGTTAGCGCTAGGTGAATCTAGCATCGATCCGGCAAGCTTTACCGTTCTTCGAATGTTATCGGGCGCGATAACATTAACGGTTATTGTATTGCTGTTTCCGCAGGCAAGAAAACTTTCAATACAAAATATTTTCAGTCTGCGAGATTCAAAAGGGTGGCTTGGGTCCGTTATGTTATTTGTTTACGCTATTTTCTTCTCTTATGCTTACCTAAAATTAAATACTGCTTCTGGTGCACTGATACTATTTGCGACCGTGCAATTTTTTATGATCGGTGTTAGTTTGCTAAAAGGTAGTCGCTTACATTTCAAAGAATGGCTAGGAGTGATTATTTCATTTTCTGGCTTCGTCTTATTAATGTTACCCGGCGCAACACAACCGTCTTTAACCGGTTTCGTATTAATGTTAGTCGCTGGTATCGCTTGGGCTTTTTATACACTAGAAGGCAAAACATCTAAAAATCCTATTTTGAATACGGCTGAGAACTTTATTCGTTGTATTCCTTTTGCGTTGTTTTTGTCAGCGGTTACTTTTTGGATGTCTGACTTAAGTTGGCCCGGTATCTTGTATGCCATTACGTCAGGTTCAATTGCATCGGGAATGGGGTATGCTGTTTGGTATTTAGCATTGAGAAATCTATCGATTACACAGGCAGCTATTTCTCAGTTGTCGGTTCCACTAATAGCGGCAGTAGGCGGTGTTATTTTTGTCAAAGAAACATTAACCATCGAATTAATACTATCTGGAATCTTAATTTTGAGCGGCATTGCTATTGTCAGTTTGAAAAAGATAAAACAAAAATAAAGAATTTAATTTTAAATAGAAAAATAATATGAATGTAATGAAAACCAGAGCATCAGGACCTGGTCCTGCTGGTTCGTGAATCTTTAGGGTAGGTTAAAAACAACGAACATTTTTATTATTTTCTAAATTTGAGGCAAATAAAATCCAATAAGGAGGTTGCTAGCAAAAGCGCTCGAGTAGCGTATCAAAATTACGCACTTCTCCAATATTATTGTTCGTCATATCTATAAATTCGGATAAATTAGAATCCATGTTTCCAATCAGTGGCCAATTCGGTGGTGAAGCAAGCCAACCTGTTGCAGTTTTCATATGACTTCTATCAGAGGAAAATAGTCTAATAAATTCGGCTGATGATAATACTCTGAAAAATGGCGTTTCTCCAATAGCAAGCAAATTATTATCTATAAATGAGTGGCTAAAATAAGTATCGATATCAACACAAAATGGAAGGGTTGTATCAAAATCAACGATTTGATTTTTTCCCCCTAGAACAAGCAAAATCACATGATAATCCCAGAAAATAGGTAATGTGGGATGGTTGGCCGCTTGCTGGTTTAGCATCGGAAAAAAACCACCTTTGCTGGCTACAAAAATCACATAACTATTCTTGAGTTGCTCATTTTGACAAAGATGCCAGATGTTTTCTTCACAATAGCAAGACTGATAAAGAAAGTCCTCTCGCTTTAGAATGCTTATTGACATCTCGTTATGTTCATTGGTTAGATTGTTGCACTTTCAACACAAAGGCCTGTTTTTAGATACCTAATGATTGCTTGTTGGACAACTATCAATTTGCTCAACAACTCCGCTTTGTTCGGTAATAAAACATTCGTCAAGTAGGGAGCAATAACAAACATTCAAATTCAAGAGCCAACGTTCTTTAATTTATGCAAATCAGGTTGTTCAACCGCATCCAAAAATATTTAAGGTCACCACATTAGAAATATAGCCCAGCGGTTTCGCTTTTTCTTCAAACCAGTACTTTTCGTCTTGAGTTTTCATATATCCCTAGTTTGTTTATAACAGTGAATTCTCGTACAAATTGCTTTATATCACTTTATGCCAAGTGTAAAACGTCATATTTAATAAACTACCGTGAAAATCAATAAAAATCAAGAATCAAGGGGATCGCTCAGGATTTGAACTCCTTGATGGCAGAGAGCCGCTAAAATAGTATTTCCGGATGGCTGTGCTCATCCCGAATTGAGGTTAGTTATCATTAATTTCCTAATTTGTGTAGTAAACCTGAACCTGGGAATAGATGAGCCAAGCAATTTTTAGAATTCAGCTATCCATCATCATATACACGAGTTCGAGTTAACTAGAGCATTGGTTGATAGCTCCATGAGTTTGGTGGTCAAAATAATATTATTTTTGTCGTCTAGATGTCCTGATCAGACTTTATTCGTCCTTTATGGTGCTTGTATAGAATGCTATCAAAGTCTATATTTTACCCTATCAACGACGCGTTACTTGTTAGATGAGGATTCGTCTTAAATAATTGTCCTGAGATAATCCAGGGGCACAACCTTCGGGCTGTTAATTGACAGTCTTGTATTAGTTTCCCGGTATTAGTTTTCTTCATAGGGTCGTGTGAGGGGGGCGCGAACCAAGGCAATCTTTTGAATAATAGCCAAAAGGAAGTCGATTTATGACCATCCGGTGCACACGGACATGGTTTTTTATTACTCTAAAAGCACAATGTTTGCCTGAGGATTCTCTTCTTTTTCAAAAAACAGTACTTCTCCGTTTGGGCTGATACTTGTTAAATGCATTGTGGCTAAAGTTTTGTGTTGATAAAGAAGTTCTTGAGACTGTTCTTTGAGTATCCAAATCTGATCGCCATCTTGAAATATAATGTTATTTTTATAGGGAAAAATCCGGTCTGGAAGATGGTTTAAACTCAGGCTTATTTTCTTCTGCCCATTCCTGGATTGCTCCTGCTGTAGTCGCGTCAATGCTGATGGCGACACACCTGGATCTTGCTGTACCAAAATTTACCGGTTGCCATGGATACCAAGACATTTGAACCCTTTATTGGACAATACCAACTGGAAAATGGCGATTTAAGAAAAATTGCCATAGAAAATAGCCAACTAACTTACCAACGCAATGATGGTGCAGTAACCAACTTGAATGCGCTGACGGATGGGGATTTTACTTTGCAGATAGTCTAAATCGCATTACATTTAAGATCGATTCAGGAGGCAATAAGACGCTTAATTTTTATTATTTTTCTAATCAGCAAGCAGAAATCGCAATATTAGTGAATGATTAGTCATCTGGAAAAAATACCGCTGGCAACCATCACCCGCACAAAGATCGTAAGAATGTATGGGGGCAGGTCTTTAATTGCCAGGTTAACAAACAGATAAGGGGTCAAAATCAAGGGAAAGGTTCAAGGTGATCCCACTTTTCTTACCCGATGTTTGGGATAAAGTCGTCGGAAAAAGGGACCGTAATTCTTCCTGTACTCAACGGACTGCTCAGACACTGAACCCATATATCTACTTTATGCTAGATAATATCTGTCTTAAAAGCCTAGAGTCGTGATCTTCAAATCGTCGGGAAAAGGTCTCCCTTGTCCCAGATCCAAATATTGTTTGAGACTTAACAGAAAGGTCGCCCACTTCATTGAGCAATGGTGATAGAAGGGAGTTTCATCCTGCCAGCCCTTGTGTTGGAAATAAATCACCGTTTCCTCTTCCTCTTTAACCTGAAAGGTTAATTCAGTTTTTAGCCATTCATCGGGTCCTTCTGTACATTGCCAGGTGACAGTATCTTCGTTGCTGGTCAATACCTTCATATCTGGCCCTAGACCGTTAAATCGAAATAGAATCGTTTCTCCTTCATTGGTCGAGCCGCTAACATCCTCAGTCCACCATTTAGATAAACCTTGAAGTGAATTTAGTGCTTTTAGCGTTGTCGCTTTGTTGGTAGCTACTCCGATTTTATGTGAAATGTTACTCATCTGATTTCTCCTTTGTTTCAAGTTTTTAAATGATAGCGAAACAAGGTTGATTTACTATACCTATAACGAAAATAGTTTTTCAGTATGTATCTAATTGTAATTTAAGAGTTAATTCATTGTGCGGTGGATGACGGTTGGTGTATACTTTCCTAATATGGAAAGTAATAACCGATTAAATTTAATTTTTTTTGCTCTCTCCGATGAGCGTCGCCGAGATATATTACAAGAGTTGTCGGAAGGTAAGCGCAGTATAGGCGAGCTGGCAGAAAATTTTGATTTGACCCTTGGTGCAATCTCAAAGCATATTAAGCTTATGGAAAACGCTGAGCTTTTATACAAAAGCAAGCGAGGGCGGACGGTTTATTGTCATATGAATTTTGATATATGGAAAGATGTCGCAATGTACATTGGCATGCACGCCAAGTTTTGGAGTAGTCGACTCAATGAGCTAGAAGGTTATATTAATACTAAGGAATAACGATGAAATCCGATGAACTCATAATTAAGAAAACTTTTAATTGTTCCAAGCGGCAACTATTTGATGCCTGGTCGCAGGCAAGCATTATGTCGAACTGGTTTTTTGCCGAATCAAAAAAGTATAAGGATTCTTCCGTTATCAATGATTTTCGAGTCAACGGTCAATTTTCAGTGACTATGTATTTTGAGAATGGAACCGATGCAAAGGTAAACGGAAATTATAAAGAAATCGTTCGTTACTCACTGATCGTTTTTTCGTGGAATTCTTCTATCGCAACCGATAGCCTGGTGAAACTTCACTTTCGTGAAATTTCACCAAATAGAGCCGAATTAAAATTAGTTCAATCTCTTTTCCCATCGGAAGAGTCCAGGCGACTGCATAGCCATGGATGGGAAGTATGTCTTGCGAATCTGACTCGGTTCTTTGAGGCGCGATAACAAAATGTAGAGTTCCAAATCAATGGTGTCAGAGTAGTGGGAACCATGAGGTCAGAACTAGAATTTCGAATTTCAACGAGAAACGACCTTGAAGGGCCTATTAAAAGGGCGTTATTTTTTAACCGGATGGTCGCACACTTTATCTCTGCTGATGTCGCGCTATACTGTAACTGAGATAACGATTACTGGCTAAGGTAAGAAATGCATATTGGTGTCGATGTTGGCGGTACAAAAATAGAAATTATCGTACTAGATAAGCAGCGTCAGCATCTCTACCGAAAACGCGTTAAAACGCCGAAGGGGGATTATCCAGCCACCTTGCAAGTTATTATTAATTTAATTCGGCAAGCCGAAGCTAAAACGGCAAAGGCCAAAACCATTGGCATTGGCATACCGGGCATCCTTTCTCCAGATAATAACAGGGTTAAAAATGCTAACTCAGTTTGCATGAATGGCAAACCATTAAGAGATGATTTAGAAAAACAACTTACTTGTCCTTTGTACATTGCTAACGACGCCAATTGTTTTGTGATGTCGGAGTATTTCGCCGGAGCGGCAACTAATGCCCGATCCGTTTTTGGCGTTATTATTGGTACCGGCGTAGGCGGCGGATTAATCTTTCAAGGTCAGCTAGTTGACGGGCCAAATGGTATTGGTGGTGAATGGGGACATAATTATTTACCTTGGTCGACCATCCAGGAAGAAGACCCTGTAGTTTGTTATTGCGGATTGAATAATTGTATCGAAACCTATTTATCAGGTCCCGGTTTTAGTCATCGTTTTGCTAGAGTAAGTGGTCGCCTTTTATCCCCGGAAGAGATCATCAATTTAGCGCGCGATGGTGACAAGTTGGCTAATCGTCAATTACAAATTTACTGTCAACAGACAGCAACAGCTCTGGCGCAGGTTATTAATATTTTCGACCCGGAAGTGATAGTACTTGGTGGCGGTATGAGTCATATCGATGAACTCTATACTCAAGTACCGGATCTTTGGGCTAAAACCGTATTTTCAGAAAAGGTTAATACTCGACTAGTCAAAGCTATTCATGGAGACTCCAGCGGAGTGATTGGCGCAGCCTGTCTTTATAAAAATGCGCTACCAAAAAGTAGTTCCTGAGCCCAATCGTTTTACAATTCTGATAGACGATCGTTGATAGGATTTGTAAGAGAATAACTATTAGTTAGCTGTCCTGTATTATTTTTTTCGGGTGTCTGAATATATTGGTTGAAATGTTTTTATCAATCCCAAATAATGATTCATATGAAAAATCGTTTATTTGTGTTTTTTATTGCTTTGTTGATCCTATTGCCTTTGATGGACAGTCTATTTGGTCAACGAGAAGATTCTTTTGAAACCGATCTAACCCAGCAGCAGGCAAAGATACCCGCATTGAAACAATCACAACAGCCTGTTAATACGCCACAGGTAGAAGTAGATGTCAGCGATAAAAGCAAAACACTGACACAATTAAACCAAATCGACGAAAAGAACGATAAAAGTTGCACTAGTTCCGAAGACTGGTGGTTGAATATATTTAATGGTAATACCGCTATTGCAAGCTGGTTAGTCGATCACGGTTATAAAGAAGATCGTTTTCCGGTTTATGGCAATGCCGTACAAATAGACCCTGCATATCGTTATTACGATGAAAATATTATATCGCAATTAGCAGAAATCGGTGATAATTTGGCTGCGGCAACACTTGCAGATCAGGCACATATAAAAGCTTTTCGCGATGATCAAGGGCCATATGATTTACGTTCAATGAATTTAGTGTTGGTGGATAAAGCGATTGAATACTATAAGTCGGGATTAATTAGGGGTAATTTTGCTAATATTTCTAGATTAAGCAGTATCTATCGAGAAAAATATTTGTATAGTTTTTATGTTGATCCTGACAGCAAACAATGGAACACCAACCCCAAAAAAGAGCAAACTGGCGATATTAATTTGCTAGTAGAGAGCTTAGCTTGGTTAAAATTTGGCTTTATGCTCAATGATCCGGTTGTAACAAAACATCTTTTGCTAAACAAAAATTCGTTTAAACGGCTTAATCTAGATGAAGTTTTACTCACCGATGTATACGCGCAAAACCTCTACCAGCGATTACAAAACGAGCGAGTCCAGCTTGGCTTCGCTCGGTTTGAATACGAATTAGCACCGCCTTTAAGACCAATTGTTAATGCATGTATCATTCGTTAACAAATACTAAGGCGTAACCGTACCATCTGCGGTTACACTAAATGATAAGCCGGGTTCAGTGCCATTTCCCGGAGTATCTACAACGTTTGTTAATAATACTCCATTAGCAAAAACATTTTCTACTTGTGCGCCAGTCGGGTTGACGCCACATTCATTGCCATCGCTAATTCTGATTCGATTATCATTGCCGACCGGGACGTCGTCAAGTGTGATACGAAATTCTGTAGGGGGAAAGGGCGTTAAAAATACCTCCGTGTAACCCTGCCAACTAGGATGAATGTGTGTCTGACCTACAATCTCCGTACAGTTAGGATCGGGATCACGGGCCGTAGGCGCCATGTAAACAAACTCTACAGAAGTCGTTTCGATAATGACCGGTGGAGCGGATTCACTACCACCTCCACCTCCACCGCATGCAAATAATATGAAAATGACTATAATAGAAAATACTGGACTAATTTTAATTTTCATCAAGTTAACTCCATTTTAGAAGGCAACATTAGATCTCCGATACTTAGGCTGCTTTTCGACTTCATACCCAAAGTACGAAATAAATCGTAGATATGCTAGTATATACTGCTATATATGTCAAGAATGAATGGGGTCACAAGAATGTATGTGGTCAGGTCTTTAATTGCCAGTTACCAAGGCAATGAGGAAATTCCGAAGTATAGGTAGAAAGACTTATCAGAAATCCCTAAGAAACGACGACACCGAGGATAATTAACGTCAAGTTATTC